>VXRG01000062.1 GCA_009838625.1 Caldilineaceae bacterium SB0664_bin_27 | reverse complement strand
CCTCGACGCGATCCCCCCACACGCCGGTCTCGATCACCGGCGGCGCCGCCCGAAAGTGCCGGCCATCGTCCGAGACCACACACCCGGCCGTCCCGCACAACCCCGCCGGACCGTGCCGCGCCACGGCCGTGAGGAAGCCGATGTAACCCTCGCCCTCCTCACGCGGCAGCGCCCAGATGCAGTCCCAACGCGGACTGGTAAAGGTAGGGTCTTCGTGGTACCAACGAGAATCGGCCCGGCATATGTACTCTTCATCCGGCAGCCGCGTCCACTGCAGCAGGTCGTCTGATTCGGCGAAGAAGATCTCCTGTATGCCGGCGCGCTCCTCCGAGAAGTTGAGCATGAACTTCTCCCCCACCCGCCAGACCATGCCGGTGCCCATCCAGACCGCGTCATCCGCCTTGTGAATGATTTCGCCGTGGTCGTCGAAATGGACGCCATCCTCCGATACGGCCACACTCATACCGTCCCAGCGTACGTCGGCGAGCGAGTTGCTCAGGTAAAAGAGGTAATGTTTGCCCTCATGGTAGTAGAGCCAGGTATCCCACATGCGCGCGACAATGCTGGGTTTGAAAATCATCTTCGGTTCCTTTCCGGTCGGAGTGTTAAGAGATGAGGATTTGCAGGGCTATCCTTTTACACCCGTTATCACGATGCCCTGGATGTAGTGCTTCTGTGCAACAAAGAAAAGAATTACCGGCGGCAGCATCGCAATGAAGGAGACGACCATCAGTTCCGACCACAGCACACCGTGCGCAGCCCGCAGGAATGAGAGCGCGATCGCTAGCGGAAAGGTCTCCATCCTGCTCAGATAGATCAACGGGCCCAGAAACTCATTCCACGCCCAGGTAAAGGCGAAGATGGCGGTGATGCCCAGGGCCGGCTTGCTCAACGGCAGCATGATACGAAGGAACAACCCAATGACGCCGCAGCCGTCGATTCGCGCCGCGTCGTCCAGCTCACGTGGGATGGTGGTATAAAACTGACGAAGTAGAAAAACAAAGTAGGCGTTGGCGAAAAAGTGGGGAACGATCAGTGGGTTGTACGTGTTTATCCAGCCGAACTTGGAAAACAATATAAAGAGAGGGATCATCGTTACCTGCTGCGGCAGCATCATCGTACTCAATACAATAATGAAGAGGACACGGCTTCCTCGAAAGGTCAGTCGGGCGAAAGCGAAGGCCACAACGGCATTGGAAAGAACCGTCCCCAGTGTGATCATGAGGCTCATGTACATCGAGTTACGCACAAACACCACGAACGAAACCGGGAAAATCGTCACTGCCCGAACGTAGTTCGACCACACGAACGGGTCCGGAATCCATATCGGCGGAAACTTGGTGATCTGGTGCGGCGGCTTGAGCGATGTGGAGAGCATCCACGCCAGGGGAATCATTACGATGATCCCTCCGGCAATAAGTATGGCGTGGATAAAGAACGTTAGCGTTCTCCGGCTTCGCTCTATGCTCGCACGCGAACTGCCCATACCGACTGCCGCGCCGCTCATGACCTCTGACCTCCGATCTCTGTCTCATAGTAGACCCAGGCCTTGGACGATCGGAAGAGAACTAACGTAAAGACCAGGAGTATAAGGAAAAAGATCCAGGCGTAGGCGCTGGCATACCCCATCCGGTACTGCCGGAAGGCCACCTGATACAGATAGAGAACCATCATGAGCGTGGCGTTCGCAGGGCCGCCCTTGCCCTCGGTCATCACGTACACGTTGGTGAATACCTGTGATGACCAGATTATCTGCGTGACCACCACAAAGAACAAGGTCGGACTGATCATCGGGATCGTAATGCTGCGAAAGCGCCGCCAAATGCCGGCCCCGTCAATGGTCGCGGCTTCGTACAATTCGGTGGGGATGCCCTGCAGCCCGGCCAGAAAAATGAGCATATTGGATCCCGCGCCCCACACGCTCATGAGGACCAGGGCCATCTTCGCCGTACTCCTGTCGAACAACCAGCGCGGCCCCTCGATTCCGACCAGCGACAGTGCCCAGTTGATTAGCCCGAACTCCGGCTGAAACAGCCACAACCACAGCAGCGAAGTGGCGATGCCGGGAATAACTGCAGGCAGATAGTAAACGACCCGGTAGGTGGGCTGCGCGGAAATGTTCTGGTTGAGCAGCATCGCGATGAAGAACCCAGCGCTTATCGTCAGAGGGATACTGAGGAAGACGTAATAGGCCGTGTTGTAGAGCGTCGTCCAGAAGAGCGTTCGCGTCGTGTCAAAGGAGAGAAGTTTGGTGTAGTTCTCGAACCCCACAAACTCCAGCGTGAACAGGTCCGTTTCGGTAAAGCTCAAGCCCAGCGAAGTCAGCATGGGGCCGAGAATAAATGCCAGAAAACCTATCACCCAAGGCGAGACCAGGAGATAGGCAATCAGCTCTTCCTTCTGACGTAGCGTTCGTCGCGACCACACACTTGATGTAAGACGGCCAATCAAGGTGGTTCGGTCGCCCTGTGCTTGGGCGCTCATGTTCAAGACTTCTTCCAGTTCAGAGTTCCACCCTGCCCCCGAGTACTAGGTGCCGGTGAAACTCTGATTGCTGTCCATCAGGTTCAGTCCTCTGATGTCCGGATATTGGGCCGGACCAGGCCGACCTGTCTCTATTCGCGGTTCTCTATACAATCCAAACGCGATTTGAAACAGGCCGGTCTGGCCCAATTCTGGTAAAAGACCAGGGCGTATAGAAACTAAGGGAACCTTACAAGCTCTTATCTTGCTTGTCCCTGTTCGATCACGCGAAAATCTCGTCAATACGCTCCACGATCAGGTTGATGCCTTCTTCAAGGCCAATCTCAGCAGTAATCCAGATCCGGTCCCAGATCGGACCGAAGACCTCAGAGTTAACCTTCTCATTCTCCTGGAACGCCGGGTCAAGTCGGGCATCGTCCATGATGCGTGAGAATGCAGCCACATCATAGCCGGCCTGCGCCCCCATCGAATCTACATCCCAGACCTCACCTGCTACACTGCGCCTCGTCGGCTGCAGCCCCACGATGCTCACCGCCATCGCTTTCTGCGCTTGGGGCCCGGTAAGAAACCTTACCATCGCCACAGCCGCGTCCGGTTCCTGCGTCGCCCGTGCGACGCCATAGCCGTCGGCAAACGTCAGACCGGCCTTGCCATCGTCATTGGAAACCGGCAGATCGGTGAAGTCCCAGTTGAAATCGTTTTCGCGTACATAATTGGTTACAGTCCAACTGTGGGACTCAGCAAACGCGATCTTCCCTGTAGAGAAGATGTTGTGCCAGCCGACTTCCGGAACTGAACCTGCAACTGGCGCGACCTGGTTACTGCCGTAGATCAGGTCGTAGTTATACTTCAGGGCCGCAATGGCTTCTTCGCCGTCAAGAAGGCACTTTGTACCGAACAGCGGCGCGTTCATCCATTCGCCCCCGTTCATCCAGACGTAATGTTCCATATACTGCTGTGCTACATATCTGCCCCACTGGACGATTTCGCCGCTGTCATCACGCTTGGTCGTCGCCTCGTAGGCGACCACGTAGTCGTCCCATGTCCATGTGCCGTCAGGATATTCGACACCAGCCTCGTCAAGGATGTCCTTGTTATAGGCCATCGCCACTGTCGATACATACTTGGGCATACCGTACAACTTCCCGTCCAGCAGATGAGCATCCAGTTTGGCCGGATAGAAGTCCTCCAGGTCCGCCGGGGCGAAATAGTCGTCCAACTGGAGGAACTGGCCCTTCTGCATCAGGTTATAGTTGACACCGCCCCAAACGAACATGACATCCGGCGCGTCACCTGCCACCGACTGCGTATACAGCTTATCCGCATAGTCGGGCGACTCCGCGTTCTCGAAGGTCACGCTGATGCCTGGATGCCCCTCTTCAAAGGCGGGAATGATCTCGTCAGTCCAGAACGCGATGCCTTCAGGACCGACCCAACTTCCCTCCGCCAGTCGGATCTCGATCGGCTCTTCGGCCATCGAGGCTCCGGAATCGTCTGAGGCAGGGGCGGGGGCGACACACGCAGCAAGCAGTCCGCCGCCTGCAGCCGTTGCCGACAACTGCAGAAAACTACGTCGGTTCATTCGCAGTGACATTTCTTTCTCCTTTGTCCTGTGGAACTTCACGATTCGAGCGGTTAGAGAATGAAGATGGACAGGTCACCCACTCAGTTGAGAGTGTCGGTAGCCTGAATTGCGCCCGTGGTAGCTGGCAGATTGCGAAAGACAGTTGCCGCGGCGCCAATAAGCCCCGAATCTGCGCCCATCGCAGCAGGCAAAATCGGAAGCTTGCGGCTGTTCTCGGCCCAAATGTGCGCCCGCGTCGAGGAGACAAAGCTGTCCCAATACAGCCCACCTGATGAACCGAGCCCGCCGCCCACTACAACTGCTTCGGGATCCATCACGTTGACCAGAAACGCGACACTGTTTCCAAGCGCTTCACCGGCGCTCTGCACAACCTTCACTGCCGCATCCTCGCCTTCCTCGGCGGCAGTCGTTACGTCCTCGCCGCGTTCCGCAACCCTTGAGCCGTGCCTGTTGTATCTGGCGACCAAGGCGGGACCGCTGGCGAACTCCTCCAATACGGGATTCAGAGCTTCACCGCAAATACTGCACTCCACCGAAAACGGACTGCTCGCCATGATCAGAGCGTTGCCGCGCGCCCCTGCAAACGGTCGACCATCCTGGACCAGAGTACTTGAAATACCGGTTCCCACCGTGACGTAAAAAAAGAGCTGGTAGGCGCGCCCTGCGCCGTACATTGCCTCTGCCAGGGCCCCCGCTCTCACATCCGATTCAACGACGGTAGGCGCAAGTGAGGCAAATGCCGGTTGGACCGAAATGTCCTGCCAGGCGAGCGAATGGGAACTGGTGATGTTCCCTTCCGGATCGACCAATTCAGGCACACCGACACCGATGCCTTGAAGTTCCAGGTCCCTTCTATCCGCTTCCTCCATCAACCATTCGGCGAGGGCCAGCGTATCGCTCAGGACCGCCTCGCCTCCTCGCTGCGGCAGCGTTGGGACGGTTCGGCGGGCGAGGACAGTGCCGGAAGCGTAGCCGACGAGTCCGGCCGCGATCTTGGTCCCCCCCACGTCCAGGCCGATGGCGCAGGCCGCAGGATCAGGGTTCCCTACCATTGGAGAACACTTCCGGAACGTCAGGCGAATACCTGGGAGCGATCCCGCAGAGAAAGGAAGCGGGCGCGTCCGACATGTTATAGTACTGATGCGGCGCGCCCTCCGGGACAAAGAAGCCGTCGCCCGGTTTGAGTTCATACCAGCGCGGCCCGTCGTTTTCGGGAACGCGCACGTTCAGGGTCCCTTCGAGCAAATAGAGACTCTCATCGCCGCCATGCACTTCCACGTCGCTGCGCTGCCCCGCCAGAAGTTGCATCTTCCCGACCGTCAGGTGCTCTGTCGCGGCCAGGATTCCTACCAGCAACTGCTGCTCCGCCCCCTCCAGCCGCCACAGCAGATCCCCATCGCCTACCGGCCGGATCGTGAAACTCTCCGCGGCCTGCGACTGTGCCTTGGGCCAGCGCCCCATCCACTGGTCCTGCGCATACTTGGGCGACGTCAGATTCGGTTTCGACTGCGCGTAGGACCCTGAAGTGCCCTGAGAAGGCGGCGGCGCGAAGAATTCGATGACACGCAGCGGTTCCGGGCTGAAATTGAAGGCATGATGCCAGGTGTCGCGGCGAAAAAAGGCCGCTTCGCCCGGCTGCACGCGATGCACTTCACCTGTCTCCGGATTGTTCAGCACCATCACCCCGCTGAGCACGTACAACACCTCGTCGGCCGCGAAGATGGTACGGTAGCTGTCCGAATGTCGAAATGCCCCGCCGGGCGCAAGGCCAAAGACCAGCTGATGAATCTTGCCGCTGGATACGTATATCCAGTCAGCCACCTCGCCGGACTCCTCGTCGCCCCAGAGGTGACGCGTCACCGATTCATAGGGGATATGCGCCGGGCCGTCGAAAGTGGGTCGCGGCGAGGCCGAATAACTCATCAGCGCTGCGTCCAGTCGTGGACAAGGTGCTCCGCAATTTCCTCTTCTTCCTCTTCCTCCTCGAAAGTTGGCGGCGTGAACGTACTCCCGAGCTCTTTTGACTGCCCGTCGCGGCCAGACTCCTGCGCCTTGAGCATGATCTCCAACACATGGTAGGCGTGCTCCGGCTGCACAATCGGCGTCGTGCCCTCTTGTATGCACTCAATCAAATGACGTATGCCGTCCGTCCAGGTCCAGCTCCGGTCCGTGCCTTCATGGATCTGCCACGCGCCGACGTCGTTGCGCCACAGTTCATATCCGGTTGGCGCCCAGTCGTCGCCCGTCATCTGGATTGTTCCCTGGCTGCCATAGATTTCGAGTGCGGGGCTTCGGTACTTCTGCATCGTGAAACCTGTCGTCACTACCCCGAACACATTCTCGCCCCAATCAATCAACACATGGGCGTTGTCCTCTGCCTCGACCTGCATCATCTTGCCGCCGACAACGCGTTCAGGAATCGCAACGCCTGTCATCGCCATGACCCGCTTGGCCGGTCCCAGCCAGCCCGTTAAGCAGGTAATGTTGTACACACCGAGGTCGAACAGCGCGCCGCCGCCTTCGAGGTAGAACCACGGCCTCCAATCCGGCCCGGCATGACCGTAGCGTGCGCGCGCCATTAGCACCTTGCCAATATCCCCCCGGTGAATGTGACGCCACATCGTCTGATAGGTGTTACTCAGGGCAACATGGGGGGCGCAAACGAGAAGGCCCGGACTGCTCCGGGCCATTTCGACGATCTCTGCCGCTTCCTCCAGAGTCACGGCCATCGGTTTTTCTACCAGGACATGCTTCCCCGCCGCCAGCGCCGCCCGTGTGATCGGGCCGTGCTCTCGCATCGACGTCAGCACCATCACAACGTCGACGTCCGAGTCGATCACCTCTTCATAGTCCGTCGTAAAACGTTCTATGCCAAGCCGGTCCTGAACAACCGGCCGGACAGCCTCCCTGACGTCGCAGGCAATGGTAACGTCGACAGTGCCTGTTGCCCGCATCGGTTGGATGAGCCTCATATAGGGCCGTTGCATCACGCTGCCGCAGCCAACGATCCCGATGCGCGTAGGCTGTGTCATATTGCTTCTCCATCAGTTTGGCGTTGAACTGTTTACACGGCCGATGTCTGGATGTTGTGCCGGGCGTATCGCTTGGCCCGCATTGCCTGGTGCGCCTCAGCCGAGCCGTCGTGGCTGGTGCCGAACCAGTGGTCAAAGGGAATGTCCATCTCACCGTAGTTGCACTCAAAGTAGCGATGATGCAACTGGTGGAAATAGGATGCCCCCGCCAGATTGTACTTGCCGTTGATGATGACCGCCTCGAAACCGGCATGACCCTGTGCCGGCGTTAGCGCGGCGTGCTGCAGATTGAAGATCACGTGGATCGGGTGCGACGGGATGATCCAGTGTATCGCCGCGCAGCTGAAGTAAAGGATGTGTTCTATCGGGTGCATCGACAGTCCGGACCATGGCCCCACATTGATATTGCGGTGATGCAGATAGTGTCCTGCCTTGTAGAGCGGCCCCCAGTGCAGGAGTCTGTGCACCCAGTAAAAGTGGAACAACCGCCACAACTGAATTGCGCACAACATGAGTACGAAATAGACCGGATGCGCTTTCGGATCGAGGTAGGGAATGTAACTGTTGGCGTACATCCAAAGCGTCACCACCTCGTAGGCCGTCCAGATAGTGCCGCCGCTGACGCAACTCCAGAAAATGTTGTCGAACAGCTGGTTGCCTGCCAGAAACTGTTTCTTCCCTTTTGCCATCCAATCCTGCGTGTACTTGAACTGGAGACCCTGCGACTTGCGCGCCCAGAGCCAAAGGTGCCACGCGCTGACAAATACGATCAACATGATCTGGTTTCGCACGAATATGTATGCGATCCAGTCCGCTTTGAACGTGGTCATCCGGGACATCTCCGGTTGCAGATAGACGACGGTCAGCACGGCGATGACCATATAGATGAGATTCCAGGGAAAGAGGTAGTTGTAGAGCCATTTCGCCACCTTCACCGGATTGGGCGGCCAGGCGAAAATGGGATTGGGCAGTTTTACCCCTTCCGGCTGCCAGTTCCCGCTCTTATCGCGGGGCATACCATCCACCAGACCCTCCCGTTCAGCCGTAATGTCTGCCATGGTTTTCCTCCTTTGGTCTCTTCTCCAGGGACCAACCTGATTGAGATCTTGCGGCTGCAGTCAATTCTGTTCTGCCCAATTGTACCGAAATACCTTGTTTTCGCAACGGCGCATTCCTGTCCAGCGTCACGCTCAGCTATGGTGGTCCTCAACCGGAACACCGGCCAGCAGGCCGCTGTTGTGCATATCGTTCCACTCGTCGAGAAAGACCTTGTTCCAGTGGTCGGTGAGCGGATGGTCGAGCATATCTCGGTAAACCGTCCACATCGTGACTAGCTCGTCGGCGCCGTCGCGGAAGGCTGCGTACGCAGTCTCCACCGAGCGCACAAGCGCAGCCATGATATAAGGCCGGTCGTCCCATCCTCTGAACATGTTCGCACATTCTCGGATCAGCCTGGTCGGGTCGCCGCCCATCTCGCGCACCGGGTCGCAGAAGGGCAGAATGTGGTCGACGCCGGCCTGGGCGACCGCGGCAGCCTGCGTCAGTGAGAAGACCGTCGTGCAGTATGTCTCGACCCCCTCCTCTCTGAGAATACTGAACGCCTTGAGCCCGTTGAGCGTACAGGGGATCTTGAGGATGATCTGCGGCGACATGTCGGTAAAGACCTTCCCCACAGCCAGCAGCTCCTCAACCGTGTGGCCGTCGATCTCCATGACCACCGGTTTGTCGGTCATCTCCAGGTAAGCCTCGATCAGCGCAATGACGCTGCCATACGGCTTGGCATACTGATTGAGCACCACAGTATTCGTGACGATGCCGGCAATGCCCAATGGCATGAACTCCTCCAGGTCCGCCGGCGGCCCGGCCAACCAAATGGTTGGACCGCGCCCGGTTGAGCGTGTCTTGTTTACGAGACCCTTCTCTTGCATGGCTTCTTCCTCGTTGGTATTGAATATCTGCTGAGTGCCGTTTGACAGTCGGATTGATGTGTTCCATTGGAGCAGCGAGTGTCAGTGCGCCAAACGCTCATTTTCGGTTGGTAACTCTCATTTCTGCACTGCGTACAAACTAGGATGGATCGCCCTTTCGTCGGTCACGCTTGGATGAAAGCCTCCAGAAATTCTTCTCTGGGAATTCCAGTCTGCGTACAAATTCGGCGTAAAGTGGAGCCCTTGAGACGACGGTGATTCGGCAACGTCAATGTATCTCGGCTCCCATCACGGTTCTCGCGAATCATGGCAATGTGATTCCCAGTGCGAACAATACGAAAACCGAGGGCCTCAAGAGTTCTGATAACCCTCTGCTTCGGCGCATCGGAGGGAAAGCGCCCCATCACACAGCAACGCCCGCTTCAGCAATGAATACATCCAGAACTGGTTCATCTGTCTCGAATTCGTCACTGCCGAAAGTCTCAATGTGGAACTTTATCGCAGAGGTGATGTCGGCCACTGCCTCTTCGAAGGAGTCCCCCTCTCCCAAAACAGTGCCCTTAAGTCCGACTGGATAGGCGACATAGCCGTCTTCATGCTTTTCGACTATGACTTTTACTAGATGCATCTAAAGCTTATCTCCTATGAATTACGAGTTACAATGGTCCGCAAGAATCGTAGATTTCGCAGCCTTCCCTTCCAGAAACGTCCCGGCCTACCTAATCTGAACATGGGAACTCTACGCCTTCCCTTCGTCAATGCCCGGCGACAATCGGATGAATCTCATGCTCCCAAGGCCCGCCCACCTCCATCTCATCCTCAGCGCCCGCCGGCTCCTTGCCCCCCGTGAAGCGGGTATAGTCCGGAATAAAGATGATGGCGAAAGCTCGCCGCGGCTTTTCAGTGCGGTTGGGCCCGGCGTAGTGAAAAGTGCAGCCGTGATGGAAGGTGACGCCGCCTGCGCGCATCGGCATCGCCACCGGCTCAGGCACAGCATAGCCCTGCTCCCTGAACCGGTCGACCACGCTATCGTTCTCATCAGTCAGGCTGATCGGTTCCAGCCTGCCGTGACTGTGCGAGCCCGGCACGAAGTGCAGACAGCCGTTATCGACGCTGACGTCGTCCACCGCGATCCAGGCCGATAGCGCGCCGACCGGGTCCATCGGCCAGTAGGGGGCGTCCTGGTGCCAGTTGGTCTTCCTGCTCTCCTGGCCCGGCGGTTTGATCATCGCGTGGTCATGGTAGATGCGCACGTGCCGGCAGCGGCTCAGCTGGCGCGCGTACTCACCCAAACGAGAGTCAAACGCGATCTCCTTCGCTTGTGGGTAATCAGTCCACAGATTGACCATCTGGTTGAAAACGCGTTCATAGTCTTCGGAATGGCGGCCCCCTCCTTCAGCCCCAACGATGCGATCGCGCTCGATGGCCACCGCGTCATCCAGGGCCTTGCGCAGGGACGCAATCTCCACCGTCGAAAAGAAGCTGTGATACTGAATATAGCCGTTGTTCTGGAAGAACTCTACCTCGGCAGGGTCAACGACAATCTCCGTCATATCTCTGAGTCCTGTTCGATGAGTGAATTACATTTGGGGAATCCGATTCTCGTGAGCCAGTTCCCCACGGTCGCTTGTTATCGGGCATAGGGATCGGCCGCATCGCGCAGCCCGTCGCCCACAAAATTGAAGGCCAGAACCGCAATCACAACCAGCAGCCCTGGTGTGAGCAGCCACGGCGCCAGCACCACCGCCTGCAAGTTCTGCGCTTCCCGCAGCAGCACACCCCAACTGAGAGCGGGCGGGCGCATGCCCAGTCCCAGAAAACTGAGACTGGTCTCGCTGAGAATCATCGCCGGAACGGCCAGAGTCAGCGAGGCGATAATATGGCTCATAAAGGACGGCGTCATGTGGCGAATGATGATGCGCCCTTCGGACGCGCCGGCAAAGCGTGCCGCCTGCACAAAATCCTCTTCCCGCAACGACAGAAAGCGTCCGCGCACGACCCGCGCCAGCCCGGTCCAGCCGATCAAGGAGAGAATTATCGTTATCGCGAAATAGACCCTCGTCACCGGCCACTCTTTGGGAATCGCCGCACTCAGCGCAAGCCAGAGCGGGATACTGGGCATCGCCCGAATGAACTCGATGATTCGCTGGATCAATATGTCGGCAGTGCCGCCGTAGTAACCTGAGATTCCGCCGATCAGGACGCCCAGTACGAAGCTGAGGATCACACCCACCAGCCCGATCGAGACTGAGATGCGCGTTGCCGCCAGCAAGCGGGAGAGCACGTCCCGCCCCAACCGGTCCGCGCCCAAAAGGAAGACTGTCCCCTCGTTGCTTTCGAGCCCGAACAGATGCAGGTCGGTCTCCATCAAGCCCCAAAACTTGTAGGGGTCGCCATGCACCATGAACTTGATCGGATGCTTGACCGACTCGTCTACTTCAAATATTTTGCGAAAAGTTTCAGGATCGCGCCCACCCTTCAAGCCGTACACGAAGGGCGGAAAATGGAACCCCTCCTCATCGAAAAACTGCAGCCTCTGCGGCGGAGCGTAGGCCGACTGCACGTCGTGGCGCAGCGGATCATAGGGCGCCAGAAACTCCCAGGTGAGAGCCGCCAGGTAGAGCAGAATCAGCACGACACTGCTTAACAGCGCCATTTTGTGCCGGCGGAAGCGCCACCACATCAACTGCCGCGGCGAAGCGACAAAGATCTTTTCCCGTTCGCTTGGGATCTCTTCAAACTCCGGATCGTTCGGAAAAGTTCTGTCGGTCCCCTCAACGAGTTCCTGCGTCATGGATTCTCCCTGCGCAGCCTGGAGGTCCAGCAGTTAAATCCTGTTCTCAGCCGTCGGCTCACTGCGTTTCCATACGGATTCGCGGATCGAGAACGGCCAGCAGCAGATCCGAAATCAACGTACCGACTACAGTCAGAACACTTAACATCATCAGAAAACTTGCCGCCAGATACATGTCCTGCGTCATCAGCGCACCCAGCAACATGGGCCCGGTGGTGGGCAGACTCAAGACGACCGAAACGATCGTGGCGCCCGAAATCAGGTTGGGCAGAGTCCAGCCGACTGTGCTGACGAAGGGGTTGAGCGCGACCCTGACAGGATACTTTCGCACCAGCATCCGCTCTTTCAGTCCCTTTGCGCGCGCTGTTTCGACATAGGGCTTGTTCAACTCGTCCAGCAGATTGGCCCGCATCGTCCGGATCATCTCAGCAGTGCCTGCCGTACCCAGGATGAGCAGAGGCAGCCACAGGTGAGTGATCATGTCCAGAAACTTGGCCAGGCTCCACGGCGCCGCCCGGTATTCCTGCGAAAAGAGCCCGCTCAGCCGCAGGCCGAACTTGTCAAACGCATACCACATGATCACCAGGGCAATCAGAAAATTGGGCAGCCCCAAGCCAATGAAGCCCAGGGTGGTGAAAATATAGTCCCCAATCGAATACTGGTTTACCGCCGAATAGACGCCGATCAGAAAACCCACGACCCACGTAAAGAGGATTGTCGAGAGGCTGATGAAAAAGGTCAAAGCCAGCCGCTCCCAGATCAGGTTTTCGACCGGCACGTTCCATTCGAAGGAGAAGCCAAAGTTGCCGCGCAGGATATTGGTCAGCCACTGCAGATAGCGCAAGGGGGCGGGCTTGTCGAGGCCGAACTGCTTGCGTAAAGCTTCCAGCCGTTCCTGGTCGACGGGATCTCCCCCTGCCGCCAGGTTGGCCGCGTACGCGTCCAGGTAG
>VXRG01000130.1 GCA_009838625.1 Caldilineaceae bacterium SB0664_bin_27 | reverse complement strand
TGCAAACGCCCCCGCGCCACGTGGGGGGGGTGGGGGCCGGGCGTTCACAGCCGGAAGGGAGGGTGGACTGCAGAGAGATGATTTGCCGGGATGAAACCAGTCAGCTTATGCGACTTGCAATCAGCCTTCCACTGACGCGACAATAGGTGGAGTACGCATCACAATTACGGCAGTTGCCGGAATACTCACCATCCGACGATATAGCGAAGGAAAACACAATGCCTCTACTGTTTGATATGTCTCTGGACAAGCTGACTTCCTACCAGGGAACCAACCCGCGCCCCTCCGACTTCGATGAGTATTGGGATTCCGGGCTTGCGGAACTGGCAGCAACCGACCCCGACGTGGAGCTCATTCCGGCCGATTTCCAGGCTCCCTATGCCGAATGCTCTCACCTGTATTTCACCGGCACGCGCGGCGCCCGCGTTCACGCCAAGCTGCTTCGACCACGCGAGACTCAGGAGCCCCACCCAGCCGTGCTCATGTTTCACGGCTATAGCGGCAACTCCGGCGACTGGCAAAGCAAGCTGGGCTTTGTCGCGGCCGGATTCACTGTGGCCGCGATGGACTGCCGCGGACAGGGCGGAGGACGGTCGATTGACGTCGGCGGCGTTCCTGGCTGGACGCTGCGGGGGCACATCGTGCGCGGCCTGGCGGGCGAACCCGATGATCTTCTCTACCACCACACTTTCCTGGATACTGCCCGGCTGGCGCAGATCGTAATGGAGATGGATGATGTGGACGCGGACCGCGTGGGCGCAACCGGCGGCAGCCAGGGCGGGGGCCTTACCCTTGCCTGCGTCTCGCTGGAGCCGCGCGTCAAACGGGCGGCACCCATCTTTCCATTTTTGTGCGACTACAAACGGGTCTGGGATCTCGACATGGACCAGAACGCCTACGCCGAGCTGAGGGAGTGGTTCCGCAACTTCGATCCCCGCCATGAACGGGAGGAGGAGGTCTTCACCCGCCTGGGCTACATCGACGTCCAGCACCTGGCGTCACGGATTCGCGCCGAGGTGCTGATGGGGGTAGGCCTCATGGATCAGGTCTGCCCGCCCTCCACACAGTATGCCGCTTTCAACAAGATTAGCTCGCCAAAGCGGACAGTCATCTACCCGGATTTCGGCCACGAAAAACTGCCCGATATCGACGACATGATCTTCCAGTGGATGCTGGAGATGTAGGGGAGGTGAAGGCTAGGCAGCGTAAACCGCCTGCCGCAGGCCGCGTATGTAGCCGATGGCGTACAACCTGCCGATAGACGAGTAGCCGGCATCTTCGTTGCTGTCGCCCTCCATCGTCGGCACATGGTCGGGCCGCAGCACACCCTCAAAGCCTATCTCTCGGTAGGCCTTCATGCAGGCGAGCATGTCCGTCTTTCCGTTGTCGTGAAAGGTCTCGTTGAACTTCTCCGGCACGCCCTGTACGTCGCGGAAGTGGACAAAGTAGATCCTGTCCTGGGCGCCGAAGCGGCGGATCACGTCCGGCAGATCGTCGGTCATCAGTGTAAAGTTTCCCTGGCACAAGCAGATGCCATTGGCCGGACTGGGTACCAGATCGATCAGGCGCTGGAAGTTTTCCACGCTGCGCATGATCCGGCCCAGGCCCCGGATCGGTGAAAGAGGAGGATCGTCGGGGTGCATCGCCATCTTAACCCCGGCCTCCTCCGCCACCGGCACCACCGCCTCAAGAAAGTATTTCAGATTGTCCCAAAGCTGCGCTTCGCCGACCTCGCCGTAGGGTGTCAGAGGCGCGTTGCGCATCACGTCGTAGTCAAATCCTGTTACCAGCGCCCCGCCCCGCTCCGGGATCGTGGTCGCCGTGCGCATCCAGTTGAATACCGGCATCCATTCGCTGCACCAGATGGGGATGCCCAACCGGCCCATATTGCGAAGCAGTTCACAGACCGTCTCGATCTGTTCGTCGCGCCCGGGCAG
This sequence comes from Caldilineaceae bacterium SB0664_bin_27, assembly GCA_009838625.1. GTDB lineage: Bacteria > Chloroflexota > Anaerolineae > Caldilineales > Caldilineaceae > Bin5. Next base: position 91,094 of record VXRG01000130.1, on the reverse strand, counting down.
CCCCAGCTTCGCCTTGTCCAACGGAGGCCGGCTCTCCAGCACCTCCAGCCGAAAGCCGGCATTCTCGTAGGCGCTCTTCACCCGCGCCAGACTCATGAAGCCCCAAGGCTTCATGTCCGGGTCCGGATGGTCGATGGTGGACATGTCCATCGAGCCCACGGCATAGTTAACGCCGCACTGTTTGACGAGTGTCCACAGTGGGGAAGGCTGTGCCGGCAGCATCTCAGCGATTCGAATCATTTCCTCTTTCCTCGGCTAAAGTATTCAGCGGCAGCGGCCAATAGATGGAGACTCGCGTGCCAAGCCTGTTACAGTTCATCTGCGTCAGAAACATAACACAGATTGCCCGCTTCGCAAGTTGGCAGGGTCAGTGCGCGGGCTGGCAGAATCAACCCGTTCCGGTTGGACTCGGTCTCCTTGTGCGGTAAGATACACTCATCTGACAGGCCTGCCGCCAAGAACGGGGACTCTGGTCAGGCAACTGCAGGCAACTGTCGTATTCCCGTGAAAGAGCGTACCGCAGAACAGTTGAGTTTGGGAGAAAACGCGATGACGAATGGAGCAAATTCTCAGGAAACAGCCACGCTGGGAGGGGGCTGCTTCTGGTGCCTGGAACCTCTCTATGAAGAGCTCACCGGCGTAGATCAGGTGGTATCCGGTTACGCCGGCGGCCACGTACACAACCCCACATATGAGCAGATCTGCACGAAGACCACCGGCCACGCCGAGGTGATCCAGGTCACTTTTGATCCGTCGGTCGTTTCGTTTCGTGAGATCCTTGAAGTCTTCTTCACCTCTCACGACCCGACCACGCCCAATCGCCAAGGCAATGACGTTGGGCCCCAATACCGCTCGGTCATTCTCTTCCATGACGACGAGCAGAAAAAGGTTGCTGAGGAGATGATCCGCGACTACGCTCCGCAGATCTGGGACGCGCCCATCGTTACCGAGCTAGTCCCGCTCGACATATTTTACGTCGCCGAGTCTTATCATCAGAACTACTACCGAGACAATGGCTTACAGCCCTACTGCCTCTTCGTTATCCGACCCAAAGTGAAAAAGTTCCGAAAGCAGTGGCAGGCCAAGCTGAAAGCGAGTTAGCGCCCATGTCCTCACAAACAGATATCGCCGCCGTCATCCAACAGACGCCGCTCGTCGACACACATGAACATATGCGGTTTGAAGCGGACTACCTGGATGAGCGCCCCGACATTCTTTGTCAGCTCTTCCAGAACTATGTTCACGCCGACCTGTTCGTAGCCGGCGCCTCTCAAGAGGCGCTCGACAGTCTGTTCGATCCGTCGGACCCTGACGTGGCCGCCCGCTTCGCCCCGATACAAGAGGCCTGGGCGAGGGTTCAACATACAGGCTATGGGGAGGCCGTGCGAATCATCGCGAAGGACCTCTACGGCATCGATTCACTGACTCCAGATACAATCGCTGCCGCACAAGAGAAGAACGCCGCTCTCGTCCAGCCGGGTGAACGCCTGCGGCTGCTCGGGGACGAAGCGAATCTGGACCATATCCAGACCGACGCCAAGTCAATGACCGTCCTGCCGGACATGTCTGGACCCGACTTTTTTTTCTATGACATCTCCTGGGTCGACTTCTGCTCAGGAAGGCCCAATCACGAAGAGATCGCACAACACACGGGCCTGGAAGTGTCCGACCTCCATTCCCTCAAGCGTGTAATGGAGACCATTTTCGCCAAATCCTTCTCCCCCGCTATCGCCGTGAAGTCGCAGCACGCCTACAACCGCACTCTGCGATGGGAAGAGCGCAGCGACGCCGAGGCTGCAAAAGCCCTCGACATTTATCTGCGTGACGGCGAGGCGCTCGACGAAGCGGCCAGGCTCTGCCTGGGCGACTGGTGCTGGGCACGGGGCGTGGAACTGTGCATTGACCATGACCTGCCAATGAAGATCCACACTGGGTACTATGCCGGCCACAGCCGCATGCCGGTGGACTACATTCGCAGCGGCAATCTCTGCCCCCTGCTTGCGAAGTACCCGGACGCCCGATTCGTCCTCATGCACATCGCCTACCCGTATACGGAGGAGCTGGTCGCGCTGGCGAAGCATTATCCCAACGTCTACGCGGACCTCTGTTGGGCCTGGAGCATAAACCCCTACAGCTCCATGGAGTTCGTCCGCCGATTTATCCACGCTGCCCCTGCCAATAAGCTTTTCCTCTTCGGCGGCGATACCGGCTACCCGGGCGCGGCCCTGGCCTATGCCAAGCAGGCGCGTAACTGGTTCACCAGGGTCATGCAGGACGAAATCTCCGACGGTCTCCTCACGGAGGCCCAAGCAATCGACCTATCGCGGCGATTCATGCGCGACAATCAGTATGAATGTTTCCGCGTCGAAGCAAAGAAGCAGATCCTGCGCGCCGCCGCAGCCTAATGCCAGCCAGTGAGGAGCCGAGCCGGATGGCCGACAGTCGTCCCAACATAATCCTGATCATCACCGACCAGCAGCGTTTCGACACGATCGCCGCGTTGGGCTTCGACTACATGGAGACGCCCAACCTGGACCGCCTGGTACACGAGGGGGTGAGCTTCACCAACTGCCACATCACCGCGCCTTCGTGTGCACCGGCGCGCGCCAGTCTCTTCACCGGCTACTATCCTCACACCACCGGCATACTCAAGAACGGCGATCGCTGGACAAGCTCGTGGGTGGAGGACCTGAGCGCGAGCGGCTACCATTGCGTCAACGTGGGCAAAATGCACACTTCCCCCTTTGAGACGCCGCTTGGATTCCACGAGCGGTACGTTGTCGAGAACAAGGACCGCTACCTCGAAGGCCGCTACTATTTTGACGAATGGGACAAAGCGCTGCGCGCCCGCGGCCAGGTGAAGCAGCAGCGCGTCCTGTACCGGCAGCGCGCCGACTATGCGGACAGCCTCGGCGCATTCGACTGGGAACTGCCCGAAGACCTGCACTCGGACATGTTCGTCGGCGACTTCGCTACCTGGTGGGTTCGCAACAAGCCCAAGCCCGAGGGCCCGCTCTTCCTGCAGGTCGGCTTCCCCGGCCCCCATCCACCATACGACCCCAGCTCCCGGTTCAGCCGGGACTACCTGGACAAAGAGATTCCCATCCAGGAGGTAACAGAGGAGGAGCTCGCCGGACAGCCGCCCCCCTTCCACGAAATGCGCGTCCACAACTCCGAAGTAGATCACGATTCAGTCGTACACCTCCTGGATCCGACGCCCGAGCAGCGCCAGCGCCAGCGCGCCTACTATATGGCGAACGTCTCGATGATCGACGAGAAAGTGGGCGAGCTGCTGGCCGCACTGGAGGAGCAGGACTACCTTGAGAATGCTGTCGTCATCTTCACCTCGGACCATGGCGACTGCCTAGGCGATCACGGCCACAGCCAGAAGTGGACCATGTACGACACCATCACGCGCGTACCTACAGTGGTGTGGGCGCCCGGCCGCTTCAACGGCGGCCGCTCGCTGGACCAGCTTTGCTCCCTCTTCGATCTGGGGCCGACTGTTCTTGAACTGGCAGGAGTTCAGATCCCCGAGGACTTCGAAGCCGAGTCCTTGCTGCCTGCGCTTGAAGGGGAGGCGTGGCCGGGGCGGGAGATCGCCTTTGCCGAGCACTGCCGCGACGGGATTCTGCCGACCGAGTACATGTCGATGGCGCGAACCAAAGAATGGAAACTGGTCCACTTTGTCGGCGAGGATTTCGGGCAGTTGTTCGATCTGGTCAGTGATCCCGAGGAGGTCGACAACTTGTGGGACGACCCTGCTCACTCGGCGCGCAAGGACGAGCTTCTAAATGCGTTGCTGACGTGGCGTATCCGCAGCGGACTGACCACGAAGGACTGGGCCTTGAACAGCCGATAAGGAGAGGTTGCGATGAAGATCACCGATGTCCGTACCATATTTGTAGACCGATATCTGTTCGTAGAAGTGGATACGGACGCCGGCATCACCGGTCTGGGCGAGTCCGGCTCCTGGGGATTTCTCGAGGCCTCAGCCGGCGCGGTGGAGACCTTCAAGCGCTACCTGATCGGCCAGGACCCCCTGAGAATCGAACACCACTGGCAGTATCTGTACCGCTGGAGCCACTTTCGCGGGGCGGCCGTGATGGGCGCGCTCAGCGCCGTCGACATTGCCCTCTGGGATATCGCCGGCAAGCATTTCGGCGTGCCTGCCTACCAGTTGCTCGGCGGCAAAGTGCGCGACAAGGCCCGCGTCTACTACCACGTCTTCGGTGAAACCAAGGAGGAGCTGATCGCCGGCTGCGCAGACGCCAGGGAGCGGGGCTTCACCGCCGTAGGTCACCTGACGCCCTTCCTCGACGACAGCCGCGACCTCCCCTACTTCAAGACCCACGTGGACATGATCGAGGACGCCATCGAGACCGTGGCAGCCTACCGGCAGGCGGTGGGCCGCGACGTGGACCTGTGCATCGAAATCCACCGGCGCCTTACCCCCAGCGAAGCCATTGTGCTGGGGCGGGGCATCGAACCTTACCATCCATTCTTCTACGAGGACCCCGTCACGCCTGACAACCTGGACGAGATGGCGCTCGTAGCCTCCAAGATCGGCATTCCGATCGCCACCGGCGAACGTCTTCACAGCATTTGGGAGTTCCAGGCGCTCCTGCAACGCGGGGCAGTCCAGTTCGTGCGCCCCGACGTCTGCATGGTGGGCGGGCTGAGCCACGCCAAGAAGATTGCCGCCCTGGCCGAAGCGTTCCACGTGCAGGTTGTGCCCCACAATCCCCTCAGCCCGGTCAGCACCGCCGCCTGCATACAACTGGCCGCCTGCATCCCCAACTTTGCGCTGCAGGAATACCCCACAGGCGAAAACGAACCGCCGAAAAGCGAAATCGTCAAGACAGCCCTGACCCAGATAGACGGCTTCCTCATCATCTCCGACGCGCCCGGCATCGGCATCGAACTGGCCGAAGACGCCGCCGAACGCCATCCCTATGTCCCGCGCGACGTGAAGACTCGCCTACACGCGGATGGCTCGGTCGTGGACCAATAGGCGCTCAGTCCCTTTTCCCTAATCCAGTTCAGGCGTTTGAGATACCAGCAGCAGCTTCCGGATCCGGAAGCTGTTAGTTCCGTACCCCCAGCACGAATCGTTGCACAGCCCAGGCCACCCCTTCATCGTCATTAACAGGACCAACGACTGTGGCCGCGTTTTTCACTTCGGGCGGGGCGTTGCCCATGGCGACGCTTGTGCCTGCCGCGGCAAACATCGGCATGTCGTTTGGGTTGTCGCCGATGGCAAGGACCTGTCCAAGCGGAATGTCCAGCTTACCGGCCACGAGTCTGAGCGCTGTCCCTTTGTCGGCACGAAGGGGAAAGATGCAGAGCGAATGCAGGCGGCCGTCCGGCTCGTAATACGTCTCCGTGCGGCACTCCTGACTGTACTGGGCAGAAAGTTCCTTCACCGCGTCAATCACTTCCGGCTCATGCAGAATCATTCGTTTCGGCTCGGCAACCAAGGCTTCTTCGTTCGTGGGTACAATTACCAGGCGAGTCCGGCGCTGCGTGCCTTCATTGCCGCTGCCCAGCGGGTACTCTACCGGCCCCAGGGGCTGGCCTGGCCGCTGCCGAAAGAAGGTCTGACCGCCCACACTTGTGCTCACCTCCCAGTCGTTGCGATCCGCAAGCCGGGCGATGGAACGAGCGACCGCCATCGGGATCGTGTATGACGCCCATTCCGGCCCCCCAGGAGACGCCAGAATCTGTGCGCCGTTGGTACAAATCAAGGGATCGCTGAACCCCCATGCCTCACACATGCTTCGCACGCCGTCTAGGTTTCGCGTAGTATTGAGAACGACTCGCACACCGGAACGCGCGGCGGTCTGCAACTGGCGAACCCCTGCGGGCGCCGGAGTTCCATCACTTCGAAGCAGCGTACCGTCGAGATCGACTGATATGAGTCGAATTTTGGGACTCGGGTTCAAGTGTTTCCTTTCTGGTGAGATGGTACAGCATCGGAATGTGTCGGCTGAGACCTTCTTGTTGTTCGGAGTTTTCAGGATACTTTTTCTCGTACCATCTCCCTAATGTTTCTAGAGAGCGTGTCGAATGCATTGACCGAGATTCGACTTGATGGCCGAAAAACACTGTCCTTCCACGCTGCGCATATCCAGTTTCTCCTGAAAGAACTCTCCAGGCTATTCTATGATCTCAAGGGGTCACTTGATGCAATTGCCCGCCCTGGACAATTTCCCGGTTGTTGATCTTACCGGACTTCGGTGCGCCCGCTGACGGTGGCTTTCCCTTCCCCGGAGTTGCAGCCCCTTGGAATCGTAGCTACATAAGGAATTCCAGAGGAGATCAGGCGTTCCGTTAAGAGTGTTGAAGGGCCGCGCCACTACATGTTGGCCAAGGCCTGAAATTCCGGAGAAGACACTTGGAAATGTCACGCGACGGATGCACACCTTGAAAGGTGGAGCATGAAAGCGTTCCCTAGAATCACTTTCGACCCTTCCGTTGTGGGAGGAAAGGCATGCATTCGTGGACTGCGCGTGACCGCAGGAACGATTGTTGGATTATTGGCGGCCGGGCGGTCCACCGAGGAAATCCTGGCAGCTTACCCGTATCTTGAGAGAGAAGACATTGACCAATCTTTGGCCTATGAGGCATGGAGGTTGGAGGAGCGGGAAATCCCCCTGTCCATCCCATGACATTGAAAGTCGTGGCCGATATGAACCTTTCGCCTGATTTGCCCTTTCAAGAATTCGCGTGGTATATTTGCCCGCAATATGAGAAACGACGTACGTGAACCCCGTATTCCAGAACCTTTCACCACCGGCGGCATCTCCGTCGGCGGTCTCCTCGCTCTTAGATAGCCCGCGCCAGGGCTTAGAGCAACTTTTTTCCTGTCCCTGAGCGGGCCCAACCAAGAATTTGTGCTACGGAACATAGTTCGCAAGGACGCGCGCATGTTTGCCTTGTCGCGTCCATACTGTTCCCGTTATCAGGTCAGCAGTCAAATGAAAACGAAAACTCCGAGACAGGAGACCCTTACCATGTCTGACAGGTATAAACATAGTGAAATCGAGTCCAAGTGGCAGGTTGCCTGGGAAGAGCAGGGCCTGTACGACACTGTTGAAGACCCCGGCCGACCGAAGTGGTATGCATTGACGATGCTGCCCTACACGTCCGGCGACCTGCATACAGGTCACTGGTATGCGATGACGCCCAGCGACGCCGCGGCCCGCTATCGCCGCATGAGCGGCTATAACGTATTCTTCCCAATCGGCTTTGACGCCTTCGGTCTGCCGGCGGAGAATGCCGCCATCCAGAACAACGCGCATCCACAGGAATGGACGTATAACAATGTAGAGCGCATGCAGGGCCAGCTGCGCCGTATGGGCGCAATGTGGGCCTGGGACCGGGAAGCGATCAGCTGCGATCCCGAATATTACAAGTGGTCCCAGTGGTTCTTCCTCAAGCTGCACGAAATGGGGCTGGCGTACAGGGAGTACGCGCCGGTTGACTGGTGCCCAAAGTGCAACACGACCCTGGCACGGGAGCAGGTCTGGGGCGAGGACCGCCACTGCGAACGCTGCGATACGCCGGTAATCAAGAAAGACCTGAACCAGTGGAAGTTCCGCATCACAAACTACAGCGAGGAGCTGCTGGCCGACCTGGAAGAGATCGACTGGCCCGATCCTGTAAAAGTGATGCAGACCAACTGGATAGGGCGCAGCGACGGCGCGCAGGTGACCTTTGTCACCGAAGACGGGGACCCGATCGAAATCTTCACGACCCGGCCTGACACGCTGTGGGGCGCGACATTCATGGTGCTGGCCCCGGACCATCCCCTGGTGGACAAGGTCACCTCCGACGAGCAGCGCAGCGCGGTCGCCGAATGTGTCGAACAGGCAAGCCGGCTGGATGAGATCGCGCGCACGGCCGAGGACAAGGAGAAAACCGGCGTCTTCACCGGGGGCTACGCCATCAACCCGGTCAACGGCGAACGGATTCCTATCTGGGTCGCGGATTACGTGCTGATGGGCTATGGCACCGGCGCGATCATGGCGGTACCCGGCCATGACGAACGGGACTTCGAGTTCGCCAAAAAGCACGGTCTGCAGATTCTCCTGGTGGTGCAGCCTCCGCCCGATAGCGAAGCCGGCCACGTCCGCAGCGCCGACGACCTGGAGGCGGCCTGGCCCGGCGAGGGCGTGATGATAAATTCTGAACCGATTGACGGCACGCCCGCGGGCAAAGAGGAGGGCGAAAGCGTCAAAGCGGCCATCGCCTGGCTGGAGGAAAATGGGAAGGGGTCCGGCGCGGTCAACTACCGCCTGCGCGACTGGCTGATCAGCCGCCAGCGCATGTGGGGCACGCCCATCCCCATGATCCATTGCGCGCACTGCGGCACAGTCCCGGTACCCTACGCCGACCTGCCCGTGCGACTGCCCGATGACGCGCAGTTCAAGCCGACCGGTGAAAGCCCGCTCAACTATCACGAAGGCTTTCGCTACGTGAAGTGCCCGCAGTGCGGAGGCGGTGCCGAGCGCGAGACCGACACCATGGACACATTCATGTGCTCCAGCTGGTATCAGTACGCCTACGTCGATCCCTACCACAAGGCAGGCGAGCCGCTGGCCGTAGACGACATGCCCTGGGACAGCGGGCGCGGGAGCTACTGGCTGCCCGTCGATCAGTACACTGGCGGCATCGAACACGCCACCATGCACCTGCTCTACACACGCTTTTTTACCAAAGCGCTGCGGGACATGGACGTCGTTGACTTCGACGAGCCAATGCTGCGTCTGTTCAACCAGGGGATCATCCTGGGGCCCGACGGCGAGCGCATGTCCAAGAGCCGCGGCAACGTCGTCAACCCGGACGAATACGTTAACAAGTACGGCGCCGATACCGTCCGCGGCTACCTGATGTTCATCGGCCCCTGGGAGCACGGCGGGCCCTGGGACCCGAGCGCCATCGAAGGCGTCAGCCGATTCCTGTACCGCGTCTGGGGCGTCGCCCTGGAAGAGCCGGATTCGAACAGCGCCGGGGGCGCCGCCACCGACGCCGACGTACGCGGTCTGGAACGCAAGCTGCATCAGACGATCGCAAAAGTGTCGGAAGACTTCGGCAGCTTCCGCTTTAACACGGCCATTGCCGCACTGATGGAGTTTAACAACTATCTGATCCGGGTCAAGGACATCTTTGCCGGGCCGAAAGACGGCGATACAGAAGACGGAATCTGGCGGGAGTCGGTGCGCAGCCTGCTGCTGATGATGGCGCCGGTATTCCCACATGTCAGCGAAGAGCTGTGGCAGCGGCTGGCGGACGGCGGTAATGGGGAGAGCGTTCACCTGCAAGCATGGCCGCAGGCCGATCCGGAGAAGGCCAAAGTGGAAGAGCTCACAGTAGTCGTACAGGTAAACGGCCGCGTACGCGACAAGCTGAGCGTCCCTCCCAACACCGCGAAAGAGGAGCTGGAGGCGATGGCCCTGGCTTCAAACAACGTGCAGCGCTGGATGGACGGCAAGCAGGTGCGCAAAGTGGTTGTCGTGCCGGACAAGCTGGTGAACATAGTCATTGGATAGCGCCATGAGAGTCATGATAGATCTGTGCGTCGTCCCCATAGGCGTCGGCGTTTCGGTTTCCGAGTACATTGCCGCGTGCGAGCGCATTCTTGACGAAGCCGGCCTGAGCCACCAGATGCATGCCTACGGCACAAACGTTGAAGGGGAGTGGGACCAGGTTTTCGCCGCGGTAAAGCGTTGCCATGAAGTTGTGCACGAAATGGGCGCACCGCGAATCACGACCAGCCTGAAAATAGGAACGCGCTGCGACCGCGAACAGAGCATGCAGGACAAGATCGACAGCGTCAATCGCAAGCTAGGACGAGGTGTCCCATGAGCGAAGACTGTATTTTCTGCAAGATCGTGGCGGGGGAGCTTCCCTCGAAACAGTTTCACCAAGATGACCTTGTGACCGCCTTTCAGGACATTTCGGAACAGGCGCCGTTACACGTGCTGATTGTACCGAATCAGCACTTCAAAGATGTGGGAGAAATGGGTGACGCCCAGGCCGAGATTCTGGGGCGGATTGCCCAGGTCGCCGGTCAGCTGGCTACGCAGGAAGGAGTGGCTTCTAACGGCTGGCGACTGGTTACAAACGTTGGCAGGGATGGCGGCCAGGAGGTCTTCCATACCCATTTCCATTTGCTGGGCGGGCGCCCTCTGGGACCGCTGCTGGCGCGCTAAGGCGAAGGGAACAGTGCTACAAAAAGGCGCTGAGGTTGTGCGTTAGCCGCACTGCCTCAGCGCTTCAGTTTCGACCATTTGTGACTGCCCGCAATCAGTCCGGGTTATCTGCGGGCAATAGAGCCCTTCTCAGGCCCTTTATTTGACCACAGCCATCGCCAATCCGTCCGGGTAGGGGACGACGGTGCTGGTAAGCCGTTCGTGCGTACTGAGCGTGCTGGCAAAGCTGCGCATCCCCTGCACCCAGTCCCAGTCCTGCTTCTCCGGATCCACGAGGCTCCCCCACATTTCAACGTTGTCTCCAAGGATGACCGTGCCCGGCCGGCTGTAGCTGAGCGCATAGTCCAGGTATTCGGGGTAGTTCCCTTTGTCGGCATCTATGAAGACGATATCGAAAGGCGCCTCCTCAGCCAAGCTAGGGAGCGAGTCCAACGCAGGTCCGACACGTACCTCGATCTTGTTGGAGAGCCCCATCCGCTGCCACTGCTTGCGGGCGAAGTCGGCGTGCTTTTGCTCCAGCTCCAGGCCGATCAACTTCCCGTCTTCGGGCAGCGCGCGTGCGATCCAAGTCCCGCTGTATCCCCCCAGCACCCCGATCTCCAGCACCTTTTTCGCGCCTGTCAGCTGCACAAGCAACTGCAGGAACTTGCCCTGCTCCGGGCCGATACTCATATTCGGGATACCCTCTGAATCTGCCTCTTTCTGCAAGCGGGAGAGGTCGTCGTCGTCGCTGTGAAACAGGTCGCGCAGAAACTGCTGGTAGGGATCAGGCTTATTCAGTTTGGACATCAGGATTCTCCATCTGTGGCAAGTTACTTCAACAGCGCCGCGTCGAGAGCGTCGGCTACCGTGCGCGCGCCGATGACTTCGATTTCAGAGGGAAGGTCTGAGGCGCCTCCCCTGCCATTATTGTCTGCGCCAGTCTGCCCCGACTGGGAGCGTTTCCTCCGCAAGGCATGATGAGGCACGATCGCCCGCCCGAAGCCGAGCTTGGCGGCTTCGTTCAGGCGGAGAGCCAGCTGACTGACGCTGCGCAGCTCTCCGCTGAGGCCGATTTCCCCGATGAGAGCGGCCTCGGCAGCGACCGGTACACTACGGTAGCTGCTGGTGATGGCGGCCGCGATCGCCAGGTCTGCGGCCGGCTCACCAATATGCAGCCCGCCGATAACATTCACAAATATGTCCTGGGCGCTCAGTGAGAGGCCCAGCCGTTTGCTCAGCACAGCCGTCACCAACAGCAGCCGGTTGAAGTCGACGCCGTTCCCCGTGCGTCGCGGCTGGCTGAAGGCGGTCGGGCTGGCCAGGGCCTGCAGTTCGACCAGGAGCGGCCGGCTCCCTTCCAGCGGCACCGCGATGGCGCTGCCTGCAGCGTTAGGCAGCCGTTCGGCCAGAAACATCGCCGAGGGGTTGGCGACCGGGGTCATACCCCGGTCCGTCATTTCGAAGACGCCTACTTCATTCGTGCTGCCGAACCGGTTCTTAACTGAATGTAACAGGCGGTAAGCGTGAAAACGCTCCCCTTCCAACTGGAGAACGGCGTCCACCATGTGCTCCAACACGCGCGGGCCGGCAATCGCTCCCTCCTTGGTCACATGCCCGACGAGAAACAGGGGGATATTGAGGTGTCGCGCCTGACGCAGCAAGTGGGCGGCGCAATCCCGCACCTGGGAAACCGACCCTGCTGCACTGTCGCTCGCGCTACTGTGAATCGCCTGCACTGAATCTACGATCACCAGCGCCGGATTCACCTTTCCGATCTGCTCCAGGATCTGCTCCAGGATCGTGTCCGCCAGTATCAGGAGACGCTCCTCATTCAGCCCCAGTCGCGTGGCGCGTTCTCCGATCTGGTATGCGCTCTCCTCGGCGCTGACATACAGCACCTGACTGACTGTGCGCGCCACATCTGCAGCCGTCTGGATGAGCAAGGTGCTCTTGCCGATGCCGGGATCGCCGCCCACCAGAATACCTGCGCCGGGCACGATGCCGCCGCCCAGAACGCGATTCAGTTCAGAGTTTTCGAGTCTAATGCGCCGCGACGGCTCACTGGGGATGTCCGGCAGCGCGAGAGGCGAAGGGGCGTGGAGGGAGCCGGCGCTGTCGACGCCAAGAGGGGTCGCGTCATCCCGGACCCGGCTCTCCTCGAGCGTATTCCACTCTCCACAATCCGGGCACCGTCCCATCCATTTCATTTGCGAGGTGCCGCATTCACTACAGATGAACCGGGTCCTGACCTTGGTCGCCACAAACACCAACCTTTTGTCTGACTAAGCTGGCACCGGGAAGGCCTGAACCATCTCCAGCACCTCGTCGCGCACCGACTCCTGCAGGGCAGTATCTTTGGGATCGTGCGCGATCGACGCAATCCAGCGGCCAATCTGTTCAAATTCGACCTGCTGCATCCCGCGTGTTGTCGCAGCGGGTGTCCCCAAACGGATGCCGCTTGTCACCATCGCCTTGCGCTTGTCGAACGGTATCATGTTCTTATTGCAGTGGATCGACGCATTGTCGAGGGCCGTCTCAAGGAGCTTGCCCGTTGTTTCCTCGTTGTTCAAAGGATTCAGGTCGACCAGCAGCAGATGGTTGTCAGTGCCTCCGGAGACGCTTCGCAGTCCCTGTGCCTGCAGCGTGTCGCTCAATGCCTGTGCATTGTCCAGAATCTGCTGCTGATACATCCTGAACGATTCCCCCTGCGCCAACTTGAATCCGACCGCCTTTGCAGCAATGATGTGCATGAGCGGGCCACCCTGGATTCCGGGAAAGACCGCCCGGTCGATCGACCTCGCATGCTTCTGGCGGCAAAGTATGAGGCCGCCGCGAGGACCGCGCAGAGTCTTGTGTGTAGTGGTCGTTACGACATCGCAATAAGGCACGGGATCCGGATGCAGTTTTGCGGCAACCAGGCCGGCGACATGCGCCATGTCCATCATCAGCAGGCAACCGGCCTCGTCCGCGATTTCGCGCAAGAGGCGAAAGTCGAAATGGCGGGGGTAGGCGCTGGCTCCGACCAGCAGAAGTTTGGGCCGTTGATCCAACGCGGTCTGGCGCATAACTTCGTAGTCAAGCTGCTCGGTTTCGGGGTTGAGGCCGTAGTGGACGAAGTTGTAGTAGTGTCCCGAGCTGTTCAGGTGGAAACCATGGCTCAAGTGGCCGCCGTGGTCCAGCTTCATTGCCAGCACGGTGTCGCCCGGCTCCAACAGGGCCATGTAGACGGCTGCGTTGGCCTGCGCGCCGGAGTGGGGCTGCACATTGGCATGTTCTGCGCCAAACAGCTCCAGCGCACGTTCGAGGCCTATCTTTTCGGCGACGTCAACATACTGACAGCCGCCGTAGTAGCGCCGTCCGGGATATCCTTCGGCGTACTTGTTCGTCAACACGCTGCCGGCCGCCGCCAACACCTCGGGAAAGACGTAGTTTTCGCTGGCAATGAGCTCGATTCCGTAGGTCTGCCGATGTCTTTCGGACTCAATCGCCGCGTATATTTCGGGATCCTGCTCGCTGAGCAACTGCCTTGGATCAGGCTGCTCGATCCAGGAAGAAATCGCTGAGCCTGCTGCCTTTGAACTCGAACCTGGCTGGGTCATCTGTGTCCGCTCCCGTCTCAAAACGTTCGCATAGCACGCGCGAACATCAGTGTTCGCACCTGCACAGGACATTAGCACGGGGCAGGTGTTTCGTCAATTTTCGCCAGATAATCGGACGGCCGAAAACTGGCTAAGCAGGCTGGACACGCTCTGAGTTCAAGACCCCAAAACGGCCTGTGAAGCTGAGGAGCAGATGGCCGCAGGTCAGTTCTTTCTCAGGAGCCGGCAGGCGCAAGTCGAGTCGGAACTGACGCTTTCCTCGTGAAAGCGCGATGCCATATGCTCGCGGAGAAAAGTGGTGTGATAGAATTGGCAAGCTGCAATACTGGAGTTCGCTGCGGCCAAAGGTACACTTCCTTCCCGGCCCGCGAAAAATGGAATTCAGCCGGGGGGCTACAGTTTCCCTTGAGGAGTTTCATTCGGGTACGAGCAGGCAGTCACGGCGTCTATTGAAAGGAAAGGGCCGGCTATCTCTTTCACCTGTAAATTGAAGCACGGGAGGCGCACTGTCAGGACGGAAGATCACCGGCCGCGGCGCCGCCTTGCAATACCAGCAGTTCTGTTTCTTTTGGTGCTCCTCGGCGCTGCATGCGGCCGACATGAGTTCACGGGCACCGTATTCGAGGAGGCCAGGCCGGCCGCACCGATTCGCGGCCAGAATTTCGACGGCGCGCCCTTCGACCTCGCCGACCTGACCGGCGACCCGGTCCTTCTCTTTTTCGGCTATACCTTCTGCCCCGATATCTGTCCGCTGACCATGATGGAACTGGCCGCAGCCCAGGAAGCCCTGGACCGGGAAGCGCCAGACCTGGCCGCGGACCTCAAGGTCGTCTTCGTTTCTGTAGATCCGCAGCGGGACAGCCTCGCCCGCCTCGAGCCATACATCCACGCCTTTGATCCCCGGTTCTTCGGCGTTCGCATTCCCGATACTGAACTTGAGGCCCTCAAACAGGCCTACGGGCTGTACACCGGCGCCGCGGAGGGCCATAGCCTCGACGATGAATACTATCTGCTCGACCATACCTCGCGTATATTTCTCATCGACCCAGAGGGGAACTGGCGAGCCTTATTCAGCGCAGACGTGACGGCCGAGACACTTGTCGCAGACTTGCGGGAATTGCTACGCTAGGCGGCCGCCCGTCCGTCCTTAAAGCAGGGGGCAGTGCAAACTATGCGCACCTTTGTCGCGATAGAGATTCCCCAAGACGTGAAGAAAGTGCTGCGGGCGGAGCAAGACCGATTGCGAGAGCTTCCGGCACTGCGCGACCAGCGGCAGGTACTGCGATGGACGAACCCCGATAACCTGCATCTTACCCTGCGTTTTCTGGGCGAGACCGAAACCGGACCGCGCAGTCGTCTGCAGAGTGGACTGGCGGACATTGCTGCCAGACACGCACCGTTCAGACTGGCGCTGACCCACCTTGGCTGTTTTCGTTCATGGACCAATCTGCGGGTTCTGTGGGTGGGAATAAGAAGTGAAAGGGAGGCGCTTCAGGCGCTGCAGGCCGACGTAGAGTCCGTGGCCCAAAGGGCGGGCTTTGCGCCGGAGCGGAACAGTTTTTCGCCCCACATAACACTGGCGCGCACTGTTCGCAATGCGCCGCGGCCCGCGCTGCGCGCGACCTCGGAACAACTGCGCCGCTATGCGGAAGAGGACCTATTTCAATCCGGGACTGGCTGGAGCGTAGGGGAACTGCATTTCATTCGCAGCGTCTTAGGGCGCGGCGGTGCACAGTACTCCAATCTGGCGACCTGTGCGCTGTCTAACAGAGCGTAACATCTTTACCGAAAGCGGGGTTCTTCCGCGGGCATCTCAGCCGCCGCCTGCGCGGACATTTCCTGCGAATACTGTACATCCTCCGGCGCCGGCCTCATATCTTCGGCCCGGTACTGCTCTCTGCCCCGGGCCGGGTTTCGCCGCTTTACATTTTCATCAGGCTGGACAGCTCTTCCGAAGCCGTAAATGAACAGGGCCAAGGGCACGCAAATGATGCTGCCGCTGACGAATCCCCAGAGCCCCAATGCTACGATACCAATGATCTGGGCCTGGATCTGACTGAAAAAGTCGGCCCGAAAGCCAGGGGCAGCCAGCAGACCTGTGACTCCCTGCCCGGAAACGCCCATGTAGCTGCCAGCGCCGACCTGCTGCCAACCGGAGCCAGCCGCGCCGTCGGCAAATATGCCAACACACAACAGTCCGATTGCGGCGGGAATGCCAATTCCGGCAAAAACGCCGGCGCCTTCGTCAATGCGGAAAACTCGGTGAAGGGCGAAAGTTACAAACGGCACACTGCCTCCGGCGAGCAGCCCGGTCAGCAAGGCGCCACCATGCCCTGGGAAAGGCCCGGCGGCCAGTCCAGCGACGACACCCGCCACAAGCCCACGTGCACTCATCCCCGGATCGCTCGCGCCGGTCACGAACCAGGTGAACAGCAAAGGGACTGCCACACCGCCGGCGGCGTAAAGCAGGCCGTTGACGGCGGTTCGCATGGCCGTGTAAGGCGTCGTCCCCGGCTGTTGAACGGGGCTTGCCCAGACCCAGGCCAGCACGCCTCCCATCACCAACAGAGAGCCCACGACCGCGAGCAGCGGCAGGTGGACAGAAGGCAGCTCGGAACCGGCCTCTGTCTCCTGAGTGCTCCTTCGCGGCGGCCATACCAGCAGGGCGGCCAGCGAAACGAATGCCGATACGAGAAAGACTGTGCCTCCGCCCCCAAAATCAACCAACCCGTGTCCAAGCCCGATGTTTCTTCCCAACGCGGCCAGCCAGCCCCCTCCCTGTACCCAATTGCCGGCCAGCGGATAGATGACCGCGCCGACCATCAGGGCAATGACCGGGGTAGCCAGGGTCGGCGCCCGTCCTCGCAGAGCCATTACCGGCAGCAGGGCGGCGGTCATGGACCAGGGCACGTGGGCCAGAAAGAGACCCATTGCAGCGGGCGTCGCCGCCGGGCCGGTCAAGAACCACCCATCCAGGCCTGCCGCGATCCAGCCGACTCCCCAACCTTCGGGAAGCGGGCTCCAGCCCCGCAGCAGTCCTGACAGCTCCGGGTGGTCAGTATAGAGAAAACCGACGCTCCCGAACTGAAACGCAAAGCCGATCGCCCAATACCCCAACCCCGCCAGACAAAAGGCTGCCAGGCCTCCCAATGCGGCATCCCATGCCCGCTGTGCTCTCATGCCGGAAGCGGCAACAAGCAGTAGTCCGGCCGGCAGGAGAAAGGCCAAGCCGGCGGCTGTAAGATTCCAGAGAAGTGAACTGTCCATGAAAGTGCTGTACCTGCGGCGGCCCGATGGAAGGGGTGGGCATTGCCTATTGCGCGCGACCTTGACCGACAACCGGCCCTACACAGTCGGCCGTTTCAGCCCCGTCCGGAACCAATGCGCAACTGAGCAACGTTAGCCCTAGAATAACAAACATTCGTGTACGAAACAAAGCACACGTCGAAGCCGAATGGTCTCGCGCGTTGTTTTTCGGTCAGCCAAGTGTTACAATTGGCGGGTTGCCGCACCGGCGCGAAGCGGGGCCTCGCGTGTCCCACGATCCGGCAGCCCTACCGTGCAGAGGCTTATCATAACTCACCGATCCAACAGCGGGTTGAAAGCGGAGTCACTGCTCCTGAATCTGATCCGGGTTTCCTTCCTGATACTGGTTATTCTGGTATTGTGGGGGACGGGCACCGTGCTGCGCGCCCACCTGACGGAGCAGTTCCTGGCGGTAGAGCGGCAGTCAGAGGCGCTGATAGACCCGGACGAAGGCGAGGATGCGCTGACCCCGGAGAACATCGAGGCCTATATTCTGGCGCTGATGCTGCGGTTCCGCGAAGAGGAGTTAGCTGTCCCTGCCAGCGACGATCCGCGTCCGCGTCCTTTTGCCATCAACCCCGGTGAACCGGCCCGCTATATTGCCGCCCGACTCGCGGCGGCGGGTTTCATTCGCGATGCGGACCTATTCAACCTGTACCTGCGGGTGGAAAGGCTGGAAAGAAACATCGAGGCAGGCCACTTCATGCTGGCCGAGTCGATGACAGTTCCCGAGATTGCCAATGAACTGCAGCAGGCCCGCTTTGAAGAGGTGCCAGTAACGATTCCCGAAGGCTTTCGTGCGGAAGAGATCGCGGAGCGGCTGGCGGCAAACCTCGTAATCGATAGCGAGCGATTCCTGACCGCGGTACGCCAGCCCCACAGCCTGGACCTGGTGGCAGACTACGAGTTCCTGAACAATCTCCCTGCCGGCGCTTCTTTGGAAGGCTATCTATTCCCCGACACATACCGTTTTCCGGTCAATGCCAGTGGACCGGAGATCATCCTGGCTTCCATGCTGGAGAACTTCGGGAACCGGCTCGGCGCAGATGGTCTGAGCGGAGGAAACAGCGGGATGAGCGGCCACGAACTGATTACGCTGGCTTCGGTCGTAGAGAGGGAGGCCGTCCAGGATGACGAACGGCCCCTGATCGCCAGCGTTTACCTCAACCGGCTAAACAGCAGATGTCCTGATGTTGGAGGAAGGTATCTGCAGGCAGACCCGACTGTGCAGTACGCGAAAGGCACTACAGGCAACTGGTGGTGGAAGCCACAGACCATTGAAGAATACGCTCAAGTGGAAAGCCTCTACAATACCTACCTGCATCCAGGGTTGCCTCCCGGTCCGATCGCCAGTCCCGGCCTACGAGCAATTGAGGCAACCAGGAACCCAAGTCAGACGACCTACTGCTTTTTCCTTGCTACTGGCGAAGAAGGACGCCATGTCTTCGCCCAGACACTGGCAGAGCATACGCAGAATCTGTCAATTTACGGATATCAGCCCTGATCGGGCAGTTGCGTATGGCGAGGACTGAATTACGACTGCGCAATGGCCGGTATCAAGTGCTGCGTTCCGGGGAAAAGTTCTTGCGTATTGGATATTCCGCGCAGGGCACGCCATGTGGTAAGATTGGCCGCGCTCTACCGGCGGCTCGCGCCGTCTACTGTCTCTTAATCTCCCTGTTTCTTTTGTCCTGCTCTCCCATGCGGCCCGTCGTAAAGATCGGGCTACTGGCTCCCTTCGAAGGTCTGCATCGAGAGAGTGGATACGAAGCTCTTTCCGCCATGCGCGCTGCACTGGCGGACTATCCGCTGGATAAATTCGAGGCGCTGCCCCTCGCGTTAGATACTTCAGCCGACCCGGCCCAGGCCCGCCGCGCAGCTGCCAAACTGCTCCGCGACGATAGTGTCGCGGCCGTGATAGGGCCTCTGCAGGCGCGACAGGTCTTTGCAGTTGCCGACATCATGGCCGGTTCGGAGGTAGTCTGGCGTTCGCCGACAGCGCCGGCCACGGCAGAGACGGCACGGGCGCTGGTCCGGGCAATCATCCTGAATATGTCAGGGCAGAACATTGTGGTTGCAGGCCTGGACTCCGGCTGGCCTCAGTTTTCTGAAGAGGAGTTGACCTCCAGCACCGGCAAGAAGGTAACAATAGTCGAAGGTGAGTCTGTCGCCGCGTCAGCGGATGGCGCTCTATGGCTTGGAAGCGCCCCAGAGGGCGCGGCGTTTTTGGGCGGCCTGCGATCGCAAGGTTTTACAGTTCCCTTCTGGACTACCGCCGTAGCAGGCGATCCAGTCTTCCATACCCTATTGACTGAGCGGCTGGACGGGACACCTCCCGGTCCCATTTACTGGGTAGTCGCACCGGGAGAAGTTGGCAGGAAATTCGATGAGTGGGCAGAAACGCACGCTGACGCCGCGCCGACAGCCTTTGCGGTCTACAATGCCACCTGGCGAACCCTTCAACAGATTTCCGGTGATGTTGTTCGCTCGAATGTACAGGAAATAGCAATCTTTACTGTCGACCGTGAGGGCACAAGCGAACTGGCGGAGATTGTACCGTTCCCCTAATCCGTGTGGGGCTGGGATGGCAGTCCGACACACGTCAGCCGAAGTGTATCCACCGCAGAACTACAAATGCGCCTTCTCTTTATTTCCTGGGAATACCCCCCGAACGTGGTTGGCGGGATAGGCAAACACGTGTCGGAGCTGGTGCAGGCATTCCTAGCCCTTCCCGACGAGATCACGACCCCCTTTCAACTGGACCTGCTGACGCCCCACAGTGGGAACGCGCCTCTCATTGAGGAACTGTCGGAGTCCGTGACGGTCCACCGCGTGGAAACGCCGTTGGTCAATCCCCTGGACCTCTTTAACAGCGTTGTGGACAATAACCGCTACCTTGTAGCCAAGGCAAGGGAGCTGCACGACAGCGCGCCCTATTCGCTGATCCACGTACACGACTGGTTGACAGCGTCTGCCGGCATCGAACTGAAGCATGCCTGGAAGATTCCTCTCGTTACGACCATCCATGCTACCGAAAGAGGCAGACATCACTCGCACCTGCCCAGTGAGACCAGCCACAATATCAATCAACTAGAGTGGCAGGTATGCTTCGAGTCCTGGCGGCTCATCGTCTGCAGCTCTTACATGGCTGGCGAGCTGCGCAGATTCTTCGACGTCCCTCTCGACAAGGTCACTTTGATTCCAAACGGTGTTGACGCTGCGCCATTCGAGATCTGTTCAGAGGAACGCGTTCGGGAACTGAAGGGCAGATTCGCACCTAACGGTGAAAGACTGCTGTTCTATATCGGACGCATCACGCCGGAGAAGGGTGTCCAGGTCTTGCTGCAGGCGCTCCCTTCAATTCGAGTGAGACACCCAAACGTGCGACTGCTGGTGGCGGGCAGAAACAGCGAGCAGATGCAGCCGCTGGTCGATGAGTTGGGGATTGGCGAAGCCGTGGAATTGTTGGGGTTTGTCGACAGTGAAACGAGGGACTGCCTCTATCGCAGCGTTGATGCAGCGGTCTTTCCCAGCCTCTATGAACCTTTTGGGATCGTCGCGCTCGAGGCTATGGCGGCAGGATGCAGTGTTATCGCAAGTGAAGTCGGCGGGCTGGCGGAGGTTGTCGACCACAGGCGCACAGGTCTGACAGTGCGGGCCAATGATTCACAAAGTATAGCTTGGGCGGTGGACCAGATCCTCACGGATCCGCTCCAGGCAGAGGCCATGCGGGCCCGTGCGCTTCAGGAGGTGACTCGCTCTTACAATTGGGGCACAATTGCCGAGTCAACGGTGAACATGTACAGAGCGGTGGAGGCGCAAAGGCAAAGCGTCAACTGGTGATCCGGTCCAATATGATCGAGCGCGCGTGACTTCCCAGCCCCGTACCCTTCTCTGCACCGACCTCACCTTCCAGTTCAACTGCGGTCAACCGCGGCAAATCATGGAAACTGTAGGCGTCCAAAATCCGGTCCGCTGCAAGTCGAGCTGCATCCGCGTCAGCGGCGTGAATAGTACATAGCTGGTCACCGGCCTGGACTTGCTGACCCGCCTTTGACGCCAACACGACGCCGACCCGGTGGTCGATGGCGTCACCTTTACGTTGCCGGCCGCCCCCCAGCGCCGCTACGGCGAGTCCGACTGCCCGCGCGTCCAAACGGCTGACAACGCCGCTGCGCTTCGATTCCAGTTTCAGTACTGCGGGCGCGGCGTCCAACCGGTCCGGGCTCACGACGGCGGCTGCATCACCTCCCTGGGCCGCTACAAACTGCACGAACTTGTCAAAGGCCGCGCCGGAGTCGATAGACGCCTGAACTCTGCTCCTGGCAGACTTGCGCGCGACCTCTTCGCCCGCGGCCTCCTGTTTCCTATGGAGTTCCGGGTCACCAAGCAGCAGCATTTCGGTTGCAACTTCTTGTGTCAGCTCCTGGAAATCAGCGGGTCCGCCTCCCTGCAGCGTATCAATCGCCTCCCGAACTTCAAGGATGTTGCCGATCGCCCGCCCCAGGGGCTGTTCCATCGCCGTAACCAGCGCAGTAACACGGCGGCCCGCTCCCCTGCCAATGGAAACCATCAACTCGGCTAATTCCCGGGCCTGCGGCAGCAGCTCCATGAACGCGCCTCTGCCGCACTTAACGTCAAGGACGATGGCGTCGGCGCCGGCAGCCAGTTTCTTGCTCATAATGCTGCCGGCAATAAGAGGCAAGCTGGGCACGGTGCCGGTGACATCCCGCAAGGCGTAGAGCATCTGATCCGCCGGGGCGAGCGAAGCCGTCTGCGCAGCCACGACCAGTCCCACGTCCTTCAGCTGACGGCGGAACTGTGCCGTACTCAGGTCGGCGCTCCAGCCGGGAAGGCCTTCCAGTTTGTCGATCGTTCCCCCTGAAAAGCTGAGCCCGCGCCCGCTCATCTTGCCGACCGGAAGGCCGCAGGCCGCCACAATCGGTCCCACGGTCAGAGTCGTTTTGTCGCCCACTCCGCCGCTGGAATGCTTGTCCACGATCAGCTTTTCCGACGGGGCCAGCGCGCGCAGGTCGAGTGTCTCCCCGCTGTCAGCCATTGCCAGCGTAAGAGCCGTCGTCTCCTCGGGCGTCATTCCTCGAAAGTAGACCGCCATTGCCCAGGCAGCGACCTGGTAGTCGGGGATGGTCCCAGCTACGATTCCCTCCATTAGGAATCTTAACTCGCCGGCACTGTGCTCGCCGCCGTCTCGTTTCTTTGTGATCAAGTCTACTACGTTCATCCTGAGGTTCTTTGGCGCCTAACGCGTTGGTGGTAAACTTGCACAGTGCTGCAGTAAGGGTCTCGGAAACCGCCAGCTTACTTGCGTCTCCGAATTCCAGGAGCAGTTCGGAAGCTCCAAGATTGTAGGCAGAAGTTCCTTGCTTAACAGCGTTACATTATCGATCCAGAGCGAAAAATGGGCAAGACAGTTACAGTGGTAGGAGGCGGCCTGGCTGGCACCGAAGCGGCCTGGCAGCTGGCGCAACGGGGGATTTCCGTACGTCTTTTTGAGATGCGTCCGGTGCGGCAAACGCCCGCCCACGTCACGGACCGTCTGGCCGAGCTGGTCTGCTCGAACTCCATGGGCAGCACGCTTCCCGACCGGGCCCTGGGGATCCTCAAGAACGAAATGCTGCAAATGGGCAGCTTTGTGATCCGTACTGCTTTCAAGCATGCCTTGCCCGCCGGACAGGCCCTGGCCGTTGGCAGAGACGAGTTCGCGGAGGAGATCACAGGTAGCATAGCTTCGCATCCGCGGATAACGCTGCTGCGCGAGGAAGTGACGGCCATACCTGAAGGTCCGACAATTCTGGCGACCGGCCCTCTGACAAGCGACGCCCTGACCCGCGCCGTCCAAGCCCTGACCGGCCCCTACCTTTACTTTTACGATGCCATGGCCCCGATCGTCACTTCAGAGAGCATCGACACTTCGATTGCGTTCCGTCGCAACCGCTGGGACAAGGCCGGCAGTGAAGGTACCGACGACGGCGATTATCTCAACTGTCCACTCAATCAAAATGAATACGAGGCCTTTGTCGAGGCGCTGGTTGCCGCCCCCCGGCTCGAATTGTCGGGTGCGGACAAGGAGCTCGAGCGCTATTTCGAAGGCTGCATGCCGATCGAGGCGCTGGCGCAACGGGGCAAGGATGCCCTGGCATTCGGGCCAATGCGCCCTGTAGGTCTGCGAGATCCAAGCACGGGGGAGCGTCCTTTCGCGGTGGTCCAACTCAGGCAGGACAATGTCGCCGGCACGCTATATAATCTTGTCGGTTTTCAGACAAACGTGAAGTGGGGCGCCCAGGCCGAAGTCCTCCGAATGATACCCGGGCTGCAGGATGCGGAGTTCGTGCGGCTGGGACAGATGCACCGCAATACGTTCATTAACAGCCCGACTCTTCTGGAACCGACACTTCAATTCAAAGGGAGAGACGATCTCTTCTTCGCCGGCCAGATAACCGGTACCGAAGGGTATGTTGGCAGCGCGTTGGGTGGGCTTCTGTCCGGGATAAACATGGCGCGCCTGCTGCGAAATGAAGCGCCGTTGCAGTTGCCCCGCGCCACCATGTCCGGCGCCCTGTTCCACTATATCACGAACGCCGATGCCGACGACTTTCAACCTATGAAGGCAAACATGGGCTTGCTGCCTACTCTTCCTGAACGCGTCCGAAACAAGCGTGAGCGTTACGCCGCATATGCCGCCAGGGCGAAGCGAGATCTGGAAGAGTACCTTGCACAGGAGGGTTTCAGTCCGGTTTCATGAAGAGAGGAACTGTTCACTGAAGGGAAAAAGTATGGCCCGGCACCGGCCGGGCCTTTTGCTGCAATGAGTTGTCCCACCGGAGCCGGTTTTTCCAAACCGGTTACTCGGCCGCCCTGGCATTTACAATCGCGAGCAGCGCGTTCGTCTGGTCCAGCTTCACTTTGTAGATTTCGAAGTCGCCGAAGTAGGCGCGGTCATACCTGTCGCCTTCGAATTCGCCGGTGAAAAACCATCGCTTGATATATTGCATGGAGACGAGCATTCCAGTGCGGACGTCGTGGCAAGTCAGACCACTGTAGACTGTCGTCCAACCGCTTTCCTCGGCAACTTCCGCCTCCTGTTCATCGCTGCACCAGACCTCTATCTTCTCTCCCGAATCCAGGTGAAAGAGCGCGTTGGCGATTCCAGGGCGGGGCCCCAGCCAGTAGTTGAAGAAGAACAGCCCGGTCGAGTTTGGATAGCGCTCCGTACCCTCAAGACGGTCGAGCTGGTGAGGCCAAGTGGAATCTTGCCCGCAAGCCTCTTCCCAGGTAACGATTCGGTTAATCTCCAGCCAGCGCAGATCGCGATTGCCGTGGATCTCCGTTCGGGATACGGCGGCGCACTCATTGACGGCGCAGCGCCGCGAACCGCACTCATACTGAACGTTCCAGGAGGCCGCGAGGTCCTCGGGGAACAGGGGAATCAGTGGGGGCAGTGTTTCTGCGTTCTCGTCGGGCGTCACAACTATCTGAGAAATCCAGGCTGTCTGCGGGGCCTCAATTTCGGTATCATCCTCGCCTTCGATACAGCAGATACGCCACCACCCGCCATCGGTCCGGCCCGTAGTTGTAAAGGTGTCGCCTTCGACGGCCCTGGACACGATCTGAAAGTCGATGCTGGGCCCGCTCCGGATATTGGCTCTGGGTCTCTTTACGGTCAGGATCGCCTGAGCAACGCTCTCATCCGGAGCTGCTTCAGTCGTCTCCTCTTCCGGCGAATTCCCTTCGCTTCCACCCTGTTCCATGGGAACGACCCCGGGGGGCAGAGCGTTCTCTTCTTCATCAGTTTCAACTACTGCCTGCACGAGCGCCAGATTGGGGTCTTCGACAGGAATCGGCATGCATGCAGCGAGCCCGAACAGACACAAGCACACGAACATGCACGTCAAGCAGGCTCTGATCCTATGGGCAACGCCAGACCACATTCTCGTCAGCAGAGCGAGTTCTGATTTGCTCGCAAACCCTTCTGCGTTATTCATCTCCGGATGCGCCCCTGTTAGTGAATTTTACTTTTTTTCTGGCTGATAGAGCCGGTATGGAAGGGTTCGGCGGCCAGAAGCTGGCCGCCGAAACAGTTGCTAATGATCTTCGTACTATCTTTCGAACTTCAGTATAGCGATGTTGTAGCGGATTGACAATAGATGTGTTCTAATGCACGATGTCCTTCTTGCCTTCCAAATGAGCACGAATGTCAGCTGTTCAGCATACGTAGGCTAATCGTGCCATAGGCAGTTATATTACTCTAAGAGCAAAGTGAACTTTTTAGTAGACCGGTTCGATCCAGAAGACCAGCCCATTTGCACCGAATCGGTTTCGTCCGCCCTTTCAAACAGGTAGCGATCAGAGGACGAGATGGATCTTGCCGGCATGGGAATCTCTGAAATGGCGTCATCCGACTGGCACGGGGCGGCACTGACAGTCGTTGTGCCCACCTATAACGAAGCCGATAATCTCGAAGAGCTGGTAGATGCCCTGTTTTCCCTGCCGCTGAAAAACCTGCGGCTGGTCATCGTTGACGACGACTCGCCTGACGGAACGGGCGAACTTGCCGACAGATTGGCGCAACACTACAATCAGGTTAAGGCGCGAATTTCGGTAATTCATCGCTCCAAAAAGGGCGGGCTGGGTACGGCGTATCTGGCCGGCTTTCAACGCGCGCTTGCGGACGGGGCAGATTTCGTCGTGCAGATGGATGCCGATTTCAGCCACCGTCCGAACTACATACTGCAGATGCTTGGCATTGTTTTTGCCACCGGCATGGACGTCGTCATCGGGAGCCGCTACGTGCCCGGTGGTACTCTGGACGAGAAGTGGAACTGGTGGCGAAGTCTTCTCAGCAAGTGGGCCAACATCTACTGCCGCACCGTCCTGAAGATTCGAGTACGCGACATGACTGCCGGTTTCAAGTTGTGGCAGCGAAACGCGCTGCAGGAAATCAAGTTGGAAACTATCAGGAGCAACGGTTACATCTTCCAGGTCGAAATGGCCTACCTGAGCGAAAAACTTGGCTTCCTCATCATTGAACTTCCAATTCACTTCGAAGACCGCCGCGTTGGCCAGAGCAAAATGAATGTGTCGGTCAAGTTGGAGTCGGTCTGGCGCGTGTGGGAACTCGTGTGGCGGCATCGCAAGCGTGTTTCCAGAAGAAGAGTACCGCACACTCAGCCCCGGCCTGTCATGAGCAGCGGCCGACCTGCTTCCCACAGTTAGATGCGGCCTCTCCGTCTTTCCAACACGATGCACCGGCTCCGAAGATACCGCCCCGACCTGCTCGCCCTTGTCGTTCTCAGTCTACTACCTCTTTTCTGGTTCGGTCCCGTTCTCTTCACCGGCAAGACGCTGCTACCCTACGACAACCTCTACCAGTTTGAGCCCTGGCAGTCTCTGCGGCCGGAGATCGCACCCCACAACGAGCTGTTAAGCGACCTGGTCCTGGAAAACGCTGTCTGGAAACTGCATGTGCGTCGAACACTGCAGCAAGGCGAGCTCCCGCTCTGGAACCCTCAGCTGTTTACCGGGGCGCCCTTTTTTGCCGCCGGCCAGTCAAGCGCCGCCTACCCTCTGAGCGCACTCTTCTACATTCTGCCGATCGAAGCTGCCTTCGGTTGGTTCACCGCGATCCAGCTGGCCATCGCCGGCGCCAATGCCTATCTGCTCGGCCGGGTCTTGAAACTTCGCCCTGCGGCCGCCCTGATCAGCGGCATCGCCTTTCAGTTCAGTGGTTTTCTTATCGTCAGTGTTGTCTTCACAATGGTCATTGCCGCTGCCTCCTGGCTGCCGCTTCTGTTAGCGGTCATCGAAAAGGTGATTCAGAAGCAGGAGGAGAAAGGGGTAACCGGTTTTCGCCCAATCCCCTATGTAGTGGCAGGCGCGGGTACGGTCGGGCTGGTTGTTCTGGCAGGGCACCCCGAGTTCCTATACTATTCGCTGCTTGTGGCAGGAGTCTTTACGGTCGTGCGGCTATTGGCAGCTTGGCGAAGAATCCACGGCCACGGTGGTGAACACGGTTCGAGCAAGCAGGCAAACGACGCGGCGTCTCGCCGAAGCACAGGCCGGCGCACACTGCAGACGGTTGCAAAAATCGCCGGCTGGATCCTCCTGGTTCCGGTCCTGGGCCTGGCCACGGGAGCGGTCCAACTCCTGCCCCTTTTCGAGCTTGTGCAGCAGAATTTCCGGGAAGGCTCCGCTACCTATCAGCAGATCGTCGGATGGGCCTGGCCGGACCGCCACATCCTTACATTTCTCCTTCCCGACATTTTCGGCAACCCCAGCCATCACCACTGGTTCAATCTCTGGGCTCTCCGCTGGCAGCTGGCGACGGTAAACGGGCTGGGAGAGGCCACCGATACCATATTCTGGGGAATCAAGAACTATGTCGAGGGCGGCAACTATATGGGAGTCAGCACATGGCTCCTGGCTGCGCTCGCGGTCAGCGTTGCTATTGCGTCATCGTTGCGCAGGGCACAGGGCGAGGGGCCGGAGACGGCCTGGCGAGCGATCCGGCATCTGCGCACGCCGACCCTGCTCTTCGCCTCTCTGGCGCTGGTCTCCCTGCTTTTCGCATTTGGCACACCTCTCTATGCCATTCTTTTCTACGGCCTGCCCGGCTGGGACCAGCTCCACAGCCCCTTCAGATGGGTCTTTCCATTCACTCTGGCGATGTCGGTTCTGGGCGGCATCGGACTGGAACAGGCGCTTTCTTTCGGCGCGAAGGCAGGCGATGCCGGATTCGCTGCAATTGGACGAATCCAGATCAGGTTCACGTGGGTAACCGGCTTTCTTGCGTTTTCTTCTTTTGCCGCGGGTCTGGGCGCGCTGGCGGCAGTCGGAGCCAGCCTTCTCGTTCCTACGCCGTTCGTGAACCTCTCGCAACGGGTCGTGGAAGCGTCCGACCTGGCCCAAGCAGCATTTGCCGACGGGCGCATGTTCTGGGGATATCAGAGCTTCGGGCTGGCGCGATTCGGTGTTTTCGCACTGATCAGTGGGCTGCTCCTATGGCGGACCACACGGACGGCTCGACACGACGCTGCAGGCGCGGAAGTGTGCGGCAGTCCAACAGTCAGGGGATTTCTTGTCCCGGCATTGCCCTATGCATTCGCGGCTCTTCTCGCTCTCGATCTCTTTGCCGTCCACGGCTCCTTCAACCCAGCCGCAGAGTCATCTCTCTCACCACTGAGAAATGTGCCGCCGGTCGTGCAGTATGTCGATCAGAGAGAGAAGGCAGGGACGAGCAGCGAAATCCAGTACGCTCCCTTCCGCTTTACCACTTTCGACCCCCCGGGAAGCAAGACGTTCAACGCCAATGTCGGCATGTATTACGGATGGCAGGATGTTCGCGGCTACGACTCAATTATTCCCAAACAGTACGTGGACCTGATGAATCGCGTCGCCGATCAGAGCGGCGAACTTCTCTATAACCGCATCGCGCCGATCTATGCATCAGGGAACTCTGCCAACGGGCACAACCCTTTCGCCGCACTCGAGAATCCGCTGCTGGACCTGATGGGCGTCAAATACCTCCTTTCGGAACTGGTGGTCCCCAATTCGGACACGTGGCAAAAGGTCTATGAAGACGATGCGGTGCGAGTTTACGAAAACCAGGAGGTCTTCCCCCGGGCCTATATTGCAACCGAGGCGGTTGTCCTGCCGTCTGCCGAGCAGCCCCTCCTGGAAGCAGACCTGCGCAGGACCGTTTTCATAGAGGAGGCACCTGCGGCGGACGACGCCCTCATCCCTGCCAGCCCGGAAACGGCAGACGCTTCGATCAGCCGCTACACGGCCAACACCGTCTTCATCGACGTCAACCTGAGCGACAGAGGCTGGCTTGTACTGACGGACGCTTACTTTTCAGGTTGGAAGGCGTACCTGCGGCCCTTCGGCGGCAACGAGAACGACGAAAAAGAGTTGACTATCCAGCGCGCCAACTCGGCCTTTCGTACGGTCTATCTGCCGGAAAGCGGGCAGTGGACTGTACGTTTCACGTACAGCCCCATGAGTATCAAACTGGGCCTCTACATCAGTTTTCTGGCAACGATGGTGAGCCTTCTGCTCCTGCTCTGGTGGGCGTGGGGGCGATTCTACCGGCCTGACGCCACCGCCGGCGATGCCCGCACGGTTGCCAAGAATTCGGTCGTACCCATGGGCCTCAATCTGGCCAACAGAGTAATCTACTTCGCCTTTGCAATGTTGTACGTGCGCATTCTGGGGCCGGTGGGTACCGGGCAGTACGCCTGGGTCATCGCCGTATACGGCATATTTGAAATCCTTAGCCGTTACGGCCTCGGCACCCTGGTCACGCGTGAAGTTGCAGCGGACAAGAGCAAGTCCAGCCTCTATCTGACAAACGTACTTTCACTGCGTACTCTCTTGTGGGCAGTCAGTATTGTTCTAATGGGCCTGGCGGTCGGCGGCTCCCGTATTGCATCCTTTTTGGGAGCGGCAGACGGCGGCGGCGGGGTTCTGGCGGGACTGTGGGCTTCATTCCTGGAGATGACGACAAGCTGGGCCGGAACAGAACTGACATGGGAAGCGGCAACTCCCATCGGCGTTACAGAGCTGCAAGCCGTCGCGGTCTTCGCGCTGGTTATGCTGGTCGCCAACTGGTCTGATGCCTTCAGCAGCCTGTTCAACGCGTTCGAAAAGATGGAGTACCCCGCAGGACTCGGCATCGCGATGGCACTGCTGCAGGTGACACTGGGAGCGCTTGCCCTGTTGCTCGGCTGGGGAATCGTCGGCCTGGCGTTCGTGGCGCTGGTCGTAAACCTTGTCCAGCTTGTCTGGCTGACCCGGCTCGTTCGCTCCACTCTCTTTCGGCCGCAATGGAAGTGGGACTGGGCTCTGCAGAAGTCGATGCTTGCAACCAGCGGCCCGCTCATGATCAACCATCTCCTGGCCACGGTCTTCTGGCGTATCGACATCTGGATTTTGCGACCCCTTGTTGGGGCAGCCAGCGTAGGGCTCTACAGCGTCGCACTCAAGTACCTCGACGGGCTAAATATCATTCCCAGCACGTTCACACTGGCTGTCTTTCCCCTAATGAGCCGCCTGGCGAGGCAGGAGGGCGCAGCGCTGCTTCGGTCCTACACGCTTAGTGTTAGGATCCTGTTGATGGTAAGTCTCCCGCTGGCAGCAGCTGTTACGCTCCTGGCAAAGCCTCTGATCCTTCTCCTTGGAGGCGTCCAATTCGCCGCGGGGACAGGTGAATTTGCGGTAGTTTCGGCCCGTGTTTGCGAGATGTTAGGTGAGACCATTGGGAGGTTCGACTGCGGCGCGCTGAGCGCCGGCAGCGGGTCCGTTCTGGCGTTGCAGGTGATAATCTGGAGTATCCCTGTAGGCTTTGTGAACAGCGTAACCCAGTACGTACTCATTGCCGCCAACCAGCAGCGCTATCTGACGAAGGCCTTTGCCTTTGGGGTCGCATTCAATCTGGCCGGCAATCTGCTGCTCATCCCACTGTTCAGTTTTATCGGCGCGGCGGTCGTTACGATCTTCAGCGAAGTCTGTCTGCTGCTCCTCTTTGCTCGGCGCGTCCACCGTGACGTGGGAACCGTCGCCTGGCCGGACCTGATCTGGCGGCCGCTGGTCGCTGCGTTTGGCTTGGGCGTCATTCTTTATGGCTTTTCCGCAGTCGGCGTGAATGACTGGCTGGCGATCCTGCCAAGTCTGGCGGGGTACGCCGCCGTCCTTGCGCTGACGGGCGGCTTCGCAGATGCAGACTTGAAAGTAGCCGTAAAGGGGCTGTTGCAAAACCGGCTCGGCTGGCAAGGGCAGGAGGAAGCGGAGGCCGCATAGACTCGGCCCAGCGGCGCCTGCAGCAACATTCGGTCTGAAGTCAGAACTGTGAGTTCAGTTCAAGGAGGCGGGTCAACTGCGAGCGCGCCAGGGCAGAAGTGTAAAGTCGTTCGCTTCCAGCCACTGCGGATCGGGCCCGTCCCAGCCAAATCGGCTCAGGTCTATGCGACCGTCCGGCTGAAAGAGGATTCCCTCTTCCTCAAGTATTCTGCGTTGGCGGTCCGTCGCCAAGGGGTCCCCGCGGGGGCTGATACCTCCCTTGCCGTTGACGACCCGCTGCCACGGTACGTCAGTGTCCGCGGGCAGCCCGCCCAGCGCGTAGCCGGCCATGCGCGGGGACGCAGCTCCCGCGATCCAGGCAATCTGGCCGTAGGTCGCGACCCGCCCAAGTGGGATCTGGCGGACAACGAGAAGTATCTTCCGGTAAACAGTTTCCGCCTCGCCTGCCATGGCCTTACGACCCTCCGCGCTTACATGGAAACCGATCCGTCCTCGGTTTCCCGGACAGCGGCCCCGCACATCTTCCTGCTTGCTTTGCGCTTGCAAGACGCCAATTGCATTCAGCGCAGTGCGTTTCTGGTCCTCCCTCGGCGCATGCAGCCGGGCGGCTGCATGGCGCAAACGTTGTACAGCGGTAATCCTGCCACTCCCCTGCCTTTGGTCGCAAAACGGCCCGCCGCTTGAACTCAGTCCTTGGGCCCACTCCGCCACTCACGGACTTCCGTTTGGCAATATGTCCTCCTGCGACTATGCTTCCTTCCATGAACCTCTCGATAAAGGAGCTTCTGACGGTCTGGGCGTTCTATCCCGGTTCAGCCGCCGTTCTGCTGACCATCCTTCTGGCTTACACAGCCGGCTGGCTGCGGTTGAAACGTAACCGCTCCCCTCTGGCATCGACTGCTCGTCTGATCAGTTTCTGTGCGGGGACAGCGGCGCTGGCCCTGGCCTTTCATTCCCCCCTGGCGGCGCTTCAGCAGGAGCTGCTGATTGGCAGAGCCGGTCAACAGATCCTCATTGGGCTACTTGCTCCTCCTCTCCTGTGGCTGGCCTGCCCGGCACACGTCGTTCTGCGCGGGCTTCCGGCTCCGGCACGACGCTGGGTTGCGGGCAGGCTGAGAAAGTCCACCTGGTCCGGACAGTTGATTCGCAGGTTGACTCACCCACTTATCACCTGGCTGCTGGCCTTCAGTGTGTTCCTGCTCTGGCATGAGCCGGGCATCGCCAACTGGCTGCTTGTCCATCCCTCCTCCTACCGCCTTGGCCTGTGGGGCGTCTGGTTCACCTATATGCTCTTCTGGTGGCATCCGCTGGGAACGGGCCTGCGTCTGCGGCGGGCGATGCACCCTGGCATCGCGTTTCTTTATGTGATCATCGGCGGAGAGGTTCCAAACATGGTAACCGGCGTGACCCTGGCATTCCGCAATACACCCGCTTACAGCTATTATGCCGGCCGATTGCCCGTTCCCGAGTTGACGACGATCCAGGACCAGATGGTCAGCGGAGGCATTATCTGGTTCGTTGGCAGCATAATATACGTGGGAGTTGCCGTAGGGCTCCTGGGTCGTGTCTTCCGCAACTTTGAGGCGCCGCGACCACAGCCAATCACATGGGAGGCTACCGAACGGACCATAGCCCCTGGGCTGGAACATCGGGTCCTCGGACCATGACGTTTGTGCAGTCGCGAGTTCAACGAGAGATAGGCGTCCTGTCTTTCAAGCGTCTTGCCACGCCTGTCTTTCTGGAAGTTCCGGCAGGTTATGGATTGTGAAGATCGCCGAAAGCTCCGAACGCCAGCAGCCTCTCACCGACAACAACCCACAACACACAACCTAATGAACAGAGCCAGAAAGCAGTGCCTGCTCCCCGGCCTATTTGCTGTTTTGGTCGCCGGCGCAGTGAGCCTGAGCGGCTGCGCGTCCCTCACCAATTTATTTTCCCGGGAAGGCAGGGGGTCCGACCGCGCTGCGCAGGTCAGCGTGCAGGGACAGGAATTCTCAGACACTTCCGCGGCAACTCCGGCCGCAGAGATCCCCGTAGAAGGAACCGGTAATGCAGAGGAACGTCAGCCCGTTTCTCTTGCCCATAGTTCTCAGGCGCGAAAGCCCGTGTTCGTCCCAACGCGTGATCTGCGGGACCTGGCATTACGTCTGCGCCCCGAGGTCAGTTTCGTCCCGAAGTCAGTACGGGCGCCCGAATATGCGGTGGGTGATCGGACTCCATTCTGGGCGTCAAATGTCGACTCGAATAGTCACTTTCAGTTAGAGGCTGAACTGATCTACAAGAATGACGTCCTCTATGTCTGGGCCGAACGGGGCCACGACCTCGATGTGGATAAAATGGCTGCATCGGCAGACCGGTTCGCTCAAAGGATCTACCCGCATGTACGCGCATTTTTCGGCACGGAGCCCAATCCGGGAATCGACGGCGATCCACGTCTTCACATCCTCCATGCGACGAATCTGGGGCGGGGAATCGCCGGATACTTCAGTGGAGCAAACGCCTTCAGTTCACTGGCCAATCCCTATTCCAATCAGAAGGAGATGTTTCTGATCAGCCTCGACTGGCTGGACAATATCCACGACTATGAAGTTTACGAAACGGTGCTGGCCCATGAGTTTCAGCACATGGTCCACTGGCACAATGATCGCAATGAAGAGACCTGGGTCAATGAGGGATTAAGCGAACTGGCGCAGGAGATTGCCGGTTACCCCCCTGATCTGGCCATTGTTCGCATCTTCGTCGAAGACCCGGACTCGCAACTTAACACATGGAGCATTGACCCGCATGACAACGCCAAGCATTACGGAAGCGCCTACCTGTTTATGGCCTACTTCCTGCAGCGCTTCGGCGAGGAAATGACACGGGCAGTTGTAGCCGATGCGGCGAACGGCAGCCGCGGATTCGACAATGCACTGCGGGAGGCAGGTCTGCACCTGACGTTTGAAGACGTTTTCGCCGATTGGGTCATCGCCAACTATGTCGGCGATTTCGATGCCCTTGCTCAGCAGGGCGTATACGGGTACCGGGAAACAGAGGCTCTCGAGCCAGCCCTGGCTGATTCGGTCAATCGCCTGTCCCAGGAGACACGGACCGGTTCCGTCCGTAACTTTGGCGTAGATTACATCTCCCTGACCGGGCGCGGCGGTGCGACGGTTCATTTCCAAGGCAATACAGTAACGCGTTTTGCGGAGGTCGAATGGTTCAGCGGGAACCGCGCCTGGTGGAGCAACCGGGCCGACGACTCCGACACGCGTCTGACGAGAGCGTTCGACTTTACGGACGTCGCACCCGGTACCGAGCTGGAGATGACCGTGCGCATGTGGTATGACATCGAAGAGGACTATGACTACGGCTATGTCCTGGCCAGCCGCGACGGGCGCAAGTGGGAGATCCTGCCCGGCCAGCACACGACTACCGACAACCCTAGCGGCAACAGTTTCGGCCACGCGTACACGGCTCGCAGCGCGTCTACTCGCCGCGCCGCACCGCCTGAATGGGTCGAGGAGAGATTTGACCTGCGGGCCTACACCGGCGGAAAAGTCTGGCTGCGCTTTGAATATGTCACCGACGACGCCGTTAACGCGCCCGGCTGGTTTGTTGACGAGGTCAAGATCCCGGCGATAGGGTACGCGACCAACTGGGAGGACGGGGCCGGCGGCTGGGAGAGCGAAGGCTGGCTACTGACCGACAACCGGATCCCTCAGGAGTGGCTCGTGCAGATCATGGTGTTTGAAGACGGCACGCTGGCCGGCTACAAGCGTGCACAGGTAAACGAAGGAGGGACAGTCCGCATCGACCTGGACGGATTAGACAGGCGCAGCGAGGTTGTGCTGGCTATCAGCGGCCTGACGCCGGTGACAACTGAGGAGGCCTTTTACGAGTACGCAATAGAGCAGCGTCAGCAGCCATGACAGGGGCACCCTGTTTGGAAGTCAAATGACCCGTCGTATCAGTCGCTGCGCCGGGCCATGGCGCGCTTGCGAATGATACGAGACAGCCCTGCGCCCAAGACGAATCCGGCGACGACGTCGCCAATGTAGTGAATATTCAACGCGACCCGAGCCCATCCGATCCAAAGAACCAGCAACACAGCAAGCTTCCCCGCGCCCGGCCAGAAGGCTGTGGCCCACGTCAGAATGACCCCGCAACGCACACCGTGACCGCTTGGAAAGCTGTGCGCGTCGGGGCCCACTCCATAGAGAAAACGTCCGCTGCCAGGACGCGGACGCCGCACCGCCTGTTTTGCCAGCACGGTGCCCACTACACCAGCCGCGAGCGAGAGAGTCCAACCGATCAGACTGCTCCGTGTTTGCCGGTCGCCCCTTGATTGCCGCCACAGGAGTAGCGTCACCAGCAGCCAGACAATTGTGTCGCCCAGATGCGCGCCGACATGCGCCAGCCAGAAGAGAGGGTGGCGCATGGTCAACTGCTCTTCGTTCAGGGCTGTGCGGGCGCTAAGTTGCTCATCCAGCCCGCACAATACCTCCAGCAGCCTTCGCATTCTCAGACCTCACCAGGCGCGGCTGGCCGCCCTCGAGCGCGGGTATTGGCAGGGTGGTCAGGATTCCTTTTCAAGTACTCACGGACCTGAGTTAGCTGCTCCGGCTTGTCGACGTCCATTCCTGCCTCAGCAAGCGGCAATACGACCGGGCCTCCGCGCACGCCCGCGATCCGGTAGGCGACGTCGACAATATCGGCAATTGAAAGGCGGCGCAGCAAGAACCTGACCATCGTGGGCAGTCCCAGCTTCCACACCAGCGCGAGAACATTCTTGCGATTCTCGATGAAATACCGAATACGCTCCTGGATGTGGAAACCGGCTGTCAGCCGCCCCAGGTACAGATCGCTGCTGCAAAATGAGCCCTCCCGCAGCGGCAGATAGGTGCGTCTGCTCTCGGGGAAGGCGGCCAGCATCACGTCTTTTCGAACGATGCCCCAATAGACGTCCTGCTCGAACGGTTCGCAGGCTTCGATAAAACTGTCGACGATCTGTCCGGTCAGGAGCGCGATATCTGCGGAGAGAGCGATGACGTAGCGGTCGTCCGGGTTCAGCTCTCGAAGTTTGCGAAGCCCAGCGTTCTGGCTGGCCCAGAGGCTCGGCTGGTTCGGCACATGGTGCACGGGAACGCCGAAATCGATCTCGCCAGGCTCCAAACCGACGATAACGACTTCGCCAATACGATCGCTCTCCGCCAAAGCCTGTACGACATGCCACGCCATCGGCATTTCCACAACGGGCACAAGAGACTTGTGGGCGACTCCAGCCGCTGCACAGACTCGATCCTGTTTATCGGGGTCGTAGCCGGCCGTAATAAATACGTCGAACCGTTCCTGCAAGATGCCCCCTATTCTGCGATAGGCTACACGCCGTCAGTCGACAAAACCATCTGTGAATGAATCGGGGCAGGCCACATTCTTCTGCCTGCCCCGAAAGGATATTTGAAGGTGTCGAACATTCCCAGGTTGGACCAGCTTCTTGCTACCCTGCCCGGTCGATTGCGATGCGCAGCCGGTACTCTTCCGCCATCAGCTGTTCAACTTCGGTCTCCAGCTGCTGTCGCCGGCTCCGTTGACGAGGACTGGCATTATAGCGAATGCCATCCAATTGCCGTCGCGCTCTCGTCAACTCGCGCAGGACCTCCTGTTTCCGGGCTATAAGCTGTTCCCTATCATTCCTCATCGTCGCCCCAGTCCATTTCATCGAAACTGCGCGGCGCCCGCGGCTTGTACAGCAGGTATGCCAGTCCGACTCCCAGGAAATAGAGGCTGATCAGCGGAAGCATGACGATCGTCATGTTGATGGGATCGATTGTGGGTGTGATCATCGCCGCCACAACCGAGATGATCACAATCGCCTGCCGCCACATCCCCAGCAAGCGCGGCCCGCTTACCAGACCGATGCGCGCCAGAAAGGCGATCACGAGAGGCGTCTCAAAGGCAACACCAATCCAGAAGACAATGCGCGTGAAAAAGCCGATGTAGCGGTCGACCGTCCACTCCTGATCGATTACATCGCCGAGAAAGTTCTGCAGGAAGCCGACCGCAACCGGCAACATCACAAAGTTGGCAAAGGCTGCGCCGCCGAAGAACAGGACCATGACCCCCGGCAAGAGCAAAAACAGACCTCGTTTTTCGTGGGGGTAGAGTCCCGGCGCAATGAAGGCAACGATCTGGTAGACCAACACCGGCATGCCAACGATCACGCCCATCACAAACATGACCTTGAAAAAGACAAAGATCGTATCTGTGGGGCCAATTGCGATCAGTTTCTCTTCGACCGGGCTGGTAATGAATGCAATGACCGGCTCAACGAAGGCGATACTGGCGACGACGCCGAACAACAAGGCGCCAACGATCCAAATCATCCGGTTGCGCAACTCTGCCAGATGATCCAGCAGCCCCATTCGACTGCCATCGAACGGATCAGTATCAAGAGGATCAGAATCCAGCGGCGGCGCCTGCTGTGTCACAGCTGCGTCTCCTCGTCACCGTCGCCGTCTGCATCCTCCACCACCGCGGCGACCGCCCCTTCGTCGGACTCTGCGCCGCTTTCCCTGGCGACGACGTCGGTATCTGCAGCGCCTTCGCCGTTGCTACTCAACTCGGCAAGTACGCCGGAATCATCACCTGCTCCAGAGTCGACCGGGTCGGTCACGGTGTCCTCAAGCTCAGACGCCTCTTCCCGTTCGTTCTTCTGCGCGGCCACCGCCTCGCGCCGGCTCTCGGCCCGCCGCTGAGCGCGCTTATTGCGCTCATCCAGGTAGGACGAATCGGCGCCACTGGAACCGGACTGTCGTTTTGCCCGCTGTTGCTTTCGCAGCTCCGAAAGAGTCTTTACCCCTCGCTTCTGAGTACTGCCAGTTCGTTTGGGTGTAGCACCAATTGAGGGCGTTCGGTTCGTCGCACTGGCCGAACCGGTCTTGGGCGCCGACGGAATTGCCGTTCCCGTTGTCTTGACGCTGCTGTCGCCGCTGCCGCCGCTCTGTTGCCGCCCGTTCGCCGAGGCAGCCGTATTCAGGTTGGAAAGCGACGGTTGCGGGGCAGACTTCTGTTCGGCGGTCTGTTCGACGGTCTCATCGCCGGAGGAAGCAGCCGTTGCATCGGCGGCCTGAGCAGGTTGAGAAGGCGCCGAGGTCTGTTTCGTTCCTGTCGTCGATTTCTGACCGTCTACCTGACCGATCGACTTCTCCTCTTCCTCCTCCTCTTCTTCCTCGTCGTCCATCAGCTGCTTCATGTGGTAACTGGGGTCGAGTTCGCGCAGGTCCCCAATCTCTTCGTTGACCTGGCGGGTCAGATCACCCGAAAGCCTCTGCAACCGGCGTATGAAGAACAGAACGTCTTTGGTTACCTTTGGCAGCCTTTCCGGGCCAAGAAAGATCAGGGCGAAGATCAAGATGAAGATAAACTCGAGGACGCCAATGCCGAAGATGCTATTCATGCCAGAATTTACCGGCTCTCTTGTCTGTACTCTGAAGGCAGGGAGATCTCTCGCAGCGCAGTGCCAAGTACCCCGTTGACAAAACGCGAGCTGCTGTCGCTGCCGAATGTTTTTGCCAGTTCAACCGCTTCATTGATAACGACCTTGGGCGGCGCATCGGCATCGGGACTCGACAGCTCAAAAAGGGAAAGACGTAGTACGTTGCGATCGACTATCGCCAGTTTGCCTACCGGCCACTCCGGGGCGTAGCGGCCGATCAACGAATCAAGGTCAGCCTTATAGCGGATGGCTCCGCTCACCAGCCAGTAAAGAAAGGCAAGTGTTTCGTTGGCGTACTGTTCCTCAGCCTGGCGATGGTCCAGGGCAATGCCCGGCAGATGGTCCGTGCAGTCGACTTCATATAGTACCTGCAATGCCGTGCGGCGGGCCCTTCTACGTTCGGCCGGATGGGTAATGACGTTGTCGCCGTCTGCGCTCGACCGGTCTGGCGCTTCCGTTTCCACTACGGCGCGATCACGTTCGGCCCTGTGCGCTTCTGAACGCGGCCGGGAGGTGGCGATGCCTTCTACACTTTCGGCGTCAGCCTCGGTCACATCCGCTGAACCGGCTGCTACAGGTAGCTCCATGAGTTGCTGCGTCTGGTCAATCATTGTCCTGTAAGTCCCGACTCGACATCAATCACATCATCACAAGGCCGCCGTCCACGGACAGGACCTGCCCTGTGATAAAACCGGCCCGTTCGCTCGCAAGAAATGCAACAGCCCAGGCGATCTCTCCAGGGTCGCCGAACCTGCCCAACGGCGTGCGGGCCAAGGTCTCTTCCTTCTGATCATCGCTCATTACATCGGTAAGTGCCGTTGGCACAAAGCCAGGTGCCACCACATTCACAGTTATGCCGCGGCTTCCTACTTCTCGGGCAAGGCTCTTGGAGAGGCCTATCATACCAGCCTTACTTGCGGCGTAGTTCGTCTGACCCGCCTGGCCCGCCAGCCCCACGATGCTGGAGATATTGATGATGCGCCCCCATCGCTGCCGAATCATCCCTCGCAGCGCGGCCCTGGTTACATTGAAGATGCTGTCCAGGTTGGTTCCGAGCACGGCGCGCCACCCATCCTCCTTCATACTCATCATGAGCGCATCACGGGTCGTACCGGCATTGTTGACCAGGATGTGGACTCTGCCCAACTCCTTTTCGACTTCCTTCACCAGATCGGCGGCCCCGTTGAAACAGCCCACGTCGGCCTGGAAGACAGCGCAATCACCGCCGGCTTCACGGATGGCGTCTGCGGTTGCGCCGGCACCCTCCTGATTGCCGCGATAGTTAAGAGCGACGCGCGCGCCACCGGCAGCCAGCTCCTTCGCAATGGCCGCGCCGATTCCGCTGCTACTACCCGTAACGAGCGCAATCTTGCCTGTAAAGTCCATGGAAATCCTTGATACGGTGGCGAACTTGCCGGTATTCTACTACAGGACGCCGAAAAGGAAGAACAGTAAATCTCTTTCCGAAAGAGGGCAGGCTACCCGGCAAGGACTGATGCTACAGCACTGCAATCAGAGGGAACGTGGTAACTTTCGCTGTGTCAAGACGCGCCAGTTCCCGGCGCTCAACCGAACGTCCCGGCAAAGTTCCGGACTTCGGCTGCATTTGACACATTCACTCTCTTTCCCTTGCGCTGAATGCGTTTCATCAGTCCGGTCAGCACAGAACCGGGTCCAATCTCTACTGCTGTCTCAACGCCGCCGTCTACAGCCTTCTTCATTGAATCGGTCCACCTGACACTGCCGGTCAGCTGCGCATTCAACTCCTGGCAGATGGCTGCGGGGCTGTCAAGAGGGAGCCCGCTGGTATTGC
Source organism: Caldilineaceae bacterium SB0664_bin_27 (assembly GCA_009838625.1). Lineage (GTDB taxonomy): Bacteria > Chloroflexota > Anaerolineae > Caldilineales > Caldilineaceae > Bin5. The sequence goes on along the minus strand of VXRG01000130.1, from coordinate 50,885 downwards.
CGATGACAGGAGCCAGAGGCTCCTTCACGTCTATTGCGTCGATGCGCGCCCTCAATTGCGAGGCTGCCGGCTCCATCAGCGGGCTGTGGGCGGCTATACTGACCGCCAGGGGAACGACCCTGCGCGCCCCGGCCTTTTCCAACTCCGACATGGCGGCGGCGATGCTGTTCTCGTCTCCTGAGATTACGATCTGCCCGGGACAGTTGTCGTTTGCGATCTGGGAGACGCCACTGTTTGCCGCGGCCGCCTCCGCGCAGATCCGGGAAACAACATCTTCCTTCAGACCGATAACCGCGACCATCCGCCCCGGCTGTCTGGCGCCGGCCTCCTTCATCAGGCGGCCCCGCTCACGCACAAGGCGCAGCCCGTCGGCGAAGCCGATGCAACCGGCCGCGGCCAAGGCCGAATACTCGCCCATCGAGTGGCCGGCGAAATATGCCGGTCGCGGCAAACTGCCCATCTCCGCTTGCATCGCACAGAGTGCCGCCATACTCGCTGCGAACAGGGCAGGCTGCGCGTTGATCGTATCGGTGAGCTGGTCCTCCGGCCCTTCGAAGCAGATTCTGCTGATTGGCGCACCCAGGACTTCGTCCGCTTCGGCGAAGACGGCCCGCGCAGCCGGATAGGACTCGGCCAGCTCCTTTGCCATGCCGACATGCTGGCTGCCCTGTCCGGGGAACAGGAAGATCAGCGGACTCGATTCCGGAAGGTAGGAAAGCGCCAAACTCATTTTACTCAGGCTTCTTCTTCGTCCATATCCAGGACCTGCATTCGGCCCATGTAATTGCCGCAGTGCGGGCAGACCCGGTGCGGGAGCGTCTTTCCGCCGCACTGCACGCAGGTAACAAGCCTCGGAGTGCCGAGCGCGTGATGCGCGCGACGGCGGTTGCGCCTGCCCTTACTGATTTTTCGTTTCGGTAGCGGTCCCATCGTAAGTTCTCCTTATCTAATCGCTGGGGGATTCGTTTTGCAGCGACAACAGGGCCTCCCAACGAGGGTCGATCCCTTTGGCTTCAGAAGGTGTCTGTTCGTCGGCCGAGCCGTCAAGAGCAGACTCGGACAGCAGATTCAGATACTTTGGACATGCATCCGGGTCTCGGGCGCCGCTGGCAGGGTCAATGTAATCGCAAGCGGCTACAATCGGAATGGAGAGCCAGATGTTCTGCCGTACCACTTCTGTAATGTCGAGAATGTGTTGGGCATCGATCAGCAGTGCTTCATCCGTCAGATCCTCTGCCTGTCCTTCAAACTCCTCCGGCGACAGAAAACGTCCCGTCTGAATGTCGGTCAAAGGACGAAAACTCTCAGAAAATTTTACGAATGCAGATATGGATACGGGTTCAAGGCAACGTCCGCACTGCAGAGACAAGTCAACTCGAAAATCGCCGGTCGCCAGGACGCCGCTGTGGATGCGCAGCAACTCCAGGTCCCCGGTCAGATTACTCAGGGGCGTCAGGCCGCCATCGAGATCGGCGATGTCATCATCAAGAACAAACTCTCTGCGCGCCCCGGTCGCCTCCTTCATCAGTTGTGCAACGTTGAATTCCATTTTTCGATCCTCCTGCCCGGTTCCTGCAAGACCGCCTGGCAATTCCATCCGCTGCCGGGTTTCCGGGGAATGTACACGCCGGCGTGCAAGGTCCTTCTGCAGTCATCGGGACGGCCACCTCAGTACTGCGCGGCAACCGCACAAACAGCGATTATAAAGGGATGACAGACGATCCTCCAAAAGTCAGCCAGGACATTGAACTGACAGGACAGTGCCTTTCTGTTGTCCCGTTCATATCGGAGATCGGCACAGACCAAGAGGCGTGGGAAGAAGGGCGAGGAGTGAGGAGTGAGACGTGTGAACTGCCGGCGCTTCTGCAGGAGATAGGAGTGCGGGCCGGCCGCGGTCTTGTCGTTCGTTGAGGTAAATGTAAGTTCACTACTATTCTGGGATTCGGGGAAAGGGCACAATCCAGGTGTCTGGTATGTCCGGACTCTGCGATTCTGGCACAGCTTGTGCGGGGGAAGGGAGTTCATCATTTCAGTGGCTGATGGGCGGTCTTTCGGCGGTGCGGCAAGGGGCCGCAGAAGGGGCCGCGAAGGTGTTGCATTTTCGGCGAAAGTGTAACATTTCTGTTTTTGGGGCTCCTGACCAGAGTGAAATAGGGGCAAAAGAGGGGGGAAAATGTTACAAAAAAATGTTCCAATGGGGATGTTACACTTTTGGTCAAAAATCGGCGGAAATTGAGGCGTCGCGCGAGCGGGTTTTCGAGCTGATTCTGGCCGGACAATCGACGCGGAATTGCGGCGGTTCGCGACCGGTTCTGCACTACTATTGTACAGGTTTTGTATAGGTTCTGTGTGTAAACAAAATGGGTCGGGAAAGGGGGACCCCGACCCGGTCTGATTCCCGATGTATACGAATGTCAGCACCAGTAATGGATGCGCACCAGAAGGCTGTGGTTTTGGACTGAACGGAAGGTGGATGGTATAAGTACGAGGTAAGAGTAATGATTTAGTCAATTTACGCAGATTAAACTGTGTAAATTGACTAAATGGGATTCTGGTGGTATGATGAGGTTAATTCGTAGAAGCAGGTCCGACCAAAGTGCGTGTACAACGCCGCATCCGGACTGGAACAGCAGGGAAAAGTCTAATGTCAGTCAGTCCAAACCAGAACTCACCCGCATGGCAGATTCTCGAGTATCTGCAACGCAATTCCTCTGCCACGATAAAGGACATTGAGATTCTGTTGGGCGTAACGACAACAGCCGTACGCCAGCATCTGAACGCCCTTCAGGCCAGTGGATATCTGGACAGGCGCGAGGAGCGCTCCGGCGTTGGGCGTCCGCATTACATCTACGCGGCCACCGATGCAGCTCGCGAGCTGTTCGCCTGCCGCTGCGATGTGTTAGCCCTGACGATGCTCCAGGAGATGTATGGAATGGTCGGCTCTGAACAGATGGGAACGCTTCTGAATCGGGTCGGCGTCAGGCTTGCAGAGAGGTACGCGGAAAGTGTAAATGCGACCGAGCTGCAGCACCGGGTCGAGGAGTTGGCTGGGGCGCTAAGTCGACAGGGCGTGCTCACCGACGTGTCCGCAGCCGATAACAATACGATCGCCTTGAAAATGTATAACTGCCCCTACCACGACCTTGCCATTGCACATCGCGAGATCTGCGAAATGGACCAACTGATGATGCAGCAGGTATTGGGCGCAGATGTCTCTCTGGATGACTGCATAATGGACGGGCACGGCAGCTGCTCGTTTGTGATAACGCACAGCAGCCGCGCGGAACTTGAGTTCGAGTCCTGAACCAGACTCCGCCACAGGGCGATCATTCGTGTTGATCACGGCTGACCACAGCCGTTACATTGAGGAGTTACGAAAGTCATGAGTACACTTGCAATTCAGAATTTGCACGTCGCGGTAGGAGATACGGAAATACTGAAGGGTGTGGACCTCACGCTGAACAGCGGAGAGATCCATGCCATGATGGGGCCAAACGGTTCCGGAAAGTCGACACTTTCCTACGTAGTCGCAGGTCACCCCCACTACGAAGTTACGCAGGGCGACATTCTGCTGGATGGTGAGAGCGTTCTCGATATGGACGCCGACGAACGCGCCAGGTCCGGGATCTTCCTCGCCTTCCAGTATCCGGTCTCGATTCCCGGCGTCAGCGTCGCCAATTTCCTGCGGACCGCGGTTTCCAACGTTCGCGGCTATACGAGCAGAGAAGGGGACAGCAGCGCAAACGGCGTCATTGGCAGCAATCTCATGCCCATGCGTGAGTTTCGCCGCGAGCTGAATACGAAGATGAAGGAGTTCAACGTCGACTCCAGCTTCGCACGCCGCTATCTCAATGAAGGGTTTTCCGGCGGCGAGAAGAAGCGTACGGAGGTCCTGCAGATGGCGATGCTGGAACCGAGATTCGCCATTCTGGACGAGTCCGATTCCGGGCTGGACATCGATGCATTGCAGGTTGTCGCGGACGGCATAAACAAGCTGGCCACTGAAAACCGCGGCTTTCTGCTCATCACCCACTACCAGCGTATTTTGAACTTCGTAAAGCCCGATTTCGTCAGCATTTTCTTCGGAGGACGCATCGTCAAGACGGGCGGTCCGGAGGTGGCGCTGACATTGGAAGAGAGAGGTTACAAGTGGGTCGAAGAGGAGTTGGTGGCCGGGGCCGTGCCCGCCTGACTGTTGAATTCGCGGGGGCCAAGAAACACGGGGCCGGCTTCAAGTCCGCTCCCTGGTTGAGAGTTGTCGACAGAGACTAGGAGGCAACCGGGTTCGCGCAACCGGTCGCAGCATTCGTAATGAAGGAGGGCAATTGTGGCTGGACAGTCCGATTTAGAACATCTTGAAGGCGTCAAAGAAGAGTACAAGTACGGATTTCGTGACGAAGAGAACGCCGTTTTCAAGTCCGAAAAAGGCCTGAACCATCAGGTAGTCGACCAGATCGCCGACATCAAGAAGGAACCGGACTGGATGCGCCAGTTCCGGCATGAGGCACTGGACATTTTCTTTTCCAAGGTCATGCCGACTTGGGGCGCCGACCTGAGCAGCATCGATTTCGACGACATATATTACTATCTGCGTCCCGCAGAAAAGCAAGGCAAGAGCTGGGAAGACGTGCCGGAGGACATCAAACGTACCTTCGACCGGCTGGGCATCCCCGAAGCGGAGCGGAAGTTTCTTGCAGGCGTCGGCGCTCAGTATGAGTCCGAAGTCGTCTACCACAGCCTGAAGGACGAGTGGGAAAAGCTCGGCGTTGTCTTTCTGGACATGGACAGCGGATTGCGCGAGCACGAGGAGATTGTCAAGGAGTATTTCGCCACGGTCATCCCGGCCGCGGACAACAAGTTCGCTGCGCTGAACAGCGCGGTGTGGAGCGGCGGCAGCTTCGTCTACGTACCGGCCGGCGTCCACGTCGACATCCCCCTGCAGGCCTACTTCCGCATCAACGCAGAGAATATGGGCCAGTTTGAACGCACTCTCATCGTGGTCGAAGAGGGAGCCAGCGTCCACTACGTCGAAGGCTGCACGGCACCCATCTACTCAAGCGACAGCCTCCACAGCGCGGTCGTGGAGATCATCGTCAAGAAGGGCGGGCGCTGCCGCTATACCACGATCCAGAACTGGAGTACAGACGTCTATAACCTGGTCACCAAGCGGGCCCTGGCTTACGACGACGCCACCATGGAGTGGATCGACGGCAACCTGGGCAGCAAGGTGACGATGAAGTATCCGGCAGTCTACATGATGGGCCCGGAGGCCCACGGCGAGATTCTGTCGATCGCCTTCGCGGGCAACGGGCAGCACCAGGACGCAGGCGGCAAGGTGGTCCATGCCGCGCCGAATACCAGCTCCAAGATCGTATCGAAGTCCATTAGCAAGAACGGCGGCCGCGCCAGTTATCGCGGACTGCTGAAGGTGGCCAAAGGGGCGCATCACAGCCGCAGCAACGTCGTCTGCGATGCCCTGCTGTTGGATGCCGACAGCCGCTCGGACACCTACCCTTACATTGAAATCGACGAGGACGATGTCAGTATCGGCCACGAAGCATCGGTCAGCAAGATCGGCGAAGAGCAGCTCTTCTATCTGATGAGCCGCGGCATTGACGAGGATGAGGCCGCCGCCATGATCGTAGGCGGATTCATCGAGCCGCTTGTAAAAGAGCTCCCCATGGAGTACGCGGTTGAAATGAACCGCCTAATCCAATTGCAGATGGAGGGCAGTATTGGATAACCCCGCCTGCCATCCGTGTCGGCCTTGACGATGGATGGCAGACGGCTCGAAACGCGCATTGCGCACCGGGAGAAGAGCTGTCAGTTGAACTCTCTCCCGTTTTTCCGCAACGAGGCAAACTGAATGTGACTGTACTTATAAAGGAACCGAGAGAAATTGTCGAGGCAACCGCCGGTTTTTCGCAAGAGACCGTGCGGCAGGCTTCGGCTGCAAAAGACGAACCCTCCTGGATGTTGGACTTCCGCTTGCAAGCCTGGCAGACTTTTGAAAACCTGCCCTGGCCCAAGCCTACCGACGAAGCCTGGCGACGGACCCGTCTGACCGGCTTCAAACTGGAGAATTTCACACCTTTCGCTATCCCCGACGGAATCGTGAGACGCTACGATCTGGAACCGGATCTCATTGACGCGCTTGATGAAATGGAGTCCTCTGCCAGCCTGATCTATCGAGACGGCGGTGTCCTGTACGTTGAGGAGAACGAAGAACTGGATGAGCAGGGCGTAATCTTTACCGACCTGCAATCAGCGGTACATGAGCATCCCGAGCTCATGAAGCGCTATTTCATGACCGAGGCCGTGACCCCCGATGCCAACAAATTTGCCGCCTTGCACGCGGCACTGTGGGACACCGGTACCTTTATCTTCGTACCACGCAACACGAAGGTAGAACTTCCGCTGCAGGCGATCCTTTGCCAGGGCGACGGCGTTGGCGGCTATCACCATACCCTCCTGGTGGCAGAAGAAGGCGCCGAAGTGACCTTGGTCGATGATCTCATGGGGGCGGAAAACGCCTTCCAGGCCACTGTGGTCGAGCTCATCCTGAAGGACAATGCCCAGGTCCGCTATATCAACTTGCAGGACTACAAGCACACCGCCTGGAATTTCCTCACGGGGAAGGCGGTAATGGGCAAGGACACTGACTTGCGCTGGATCCAGGTGAGTTGGGGCAGCCGCTTGACGAAGGCTTTCCTGGACCTGGACATGCAGGGAGAAGGTGGGCACGGTGAGCTGCTCGGGCTTTACTTTCCGACTCGCCGGCAGCACATCGACCATCAGACATTGCAGTTGCACCGAGTAGCCAACTGCTACAGCGATCTGCTCTTCAACGGCGCGCTCAAACATCGCGCCCACAGCGTCTACATGGGCATCATAAAGGTTCTGCCGGGCGCTCAGAAGACGGACGCGTTCCAGCGAAACGGAAACCTGATCCTTGACGGGACAGCCCGGTCAGACAGCATACCCGGACTGGAGATCGAGGCCGACGACGTACGCTGTACCCACGCGGCTACAGCGGCACAGGTCGAGGACGAATACGTTTTCTATCTGATGGCCCGCGGTCTCACCAGACCGCAGGCCGAACGGATGATTGTCCAAGGCTTTTTGCAGGGTGTGCTCGATCGTGTCCCCGTGGAAAGCGTCATGCGCAAATTGGAAAGAGTAATCAGCCGAAAGATTAGTAGGTAAACACGCACCTAGCAACGGAGGAGTGCAATGACAGACAAGGGATATGCCAATCCTGACGTATTGGTAAGCACGGAGTGGGTCGCCGCCAATCTGAACGACGGCAACGTCCGCTTGCTCGAATCAAACGAAGACGTCCTGCTCTACGATACGGGCCACATCCCCGGCGCGCAGAAGATCGACTGGCAAGATGACCTGAACGATGCCGTCGTGCGCGACTATGTGGGCCAGGAGCAGTTTCAGGCCTTGATGGGGAAGCTGGGCATCTCCAACGATACCACCATCGTTTTCTATGGTGACAAGAGCAACTGGTGGGCAACCTACGCCTTTTGGGTTTTCCAGCTGTTCGGACATACAAACGCCAAAGTGATGGACGGCGGCCGCCAGAAGTGGGTCGATGAGGGCAGAGAACTCTCCACCGACACGCCCTCCTATCCAGCCGCCTCCTACAGCGCACCTGCGCGCAACGACAGCGCCATTCGCGCCATGCGCGAAGAGGTGCTGGACCACCAGCAGGCCGGTCTGCCTCTGGTCGACGTACGCAGTCCGGCTGAGTTCAGCGGTGAACTGCTGCACATGGCCGACTATCCCCAGGAAGGATCGCTGCGGGGTGGACATATCGCCGGAGCGCGCAATGTTCCGTGGGCGCGAGCCGCGAATGACGACGGCACTTTCAAGAATGCCGATGACCTGCGCGCAATCTACGAAGAGGAGCAGGGGCTCAGCGGCAGCGACAATATCGTAGCATACTGCCGCATCGGCGAGCGCAGCAGTCACAGCTGGTTTGTGTTGACCTATCTGCTCGGCTACGACAACGTTCGCAACTACGACGGCTCCTGGACCGAATGGGGCAACGCCGTCGGCCTACCTATTGAGAAGTAGAAGCCAGGTCTTTGCACATCAGCCGGCACTGAAATCTGCAAATTCTTCTGCTTGAAAGGCAAGGGGCAGTTGACGCCCTTTGCCTTTCGTATAGGTAGAGAAATCGGGCCATGGATCTGTTTCGCGAAGCGATCATTGACCATTACAAGCACCCGCGGCACAAGGGCAATCTGGAGGACGCCGACGTCCACCGTCACGAAACTAATCCCTTCTGCGGCGATGAAATAACCATCTACCTGAAAATCGAAGACGACGTCGTGACGGATGCTGCCTTCGATGGCCGGGGATGCGCAATCAGCCAGGCCAGCGCGTCAATGATCATGGAAGAGATCATCGGAATGCCGGTGACCGAGCTGAAGGAATGGGGTAAAGAGGACGTCCTAGATCTGCTCGGCATTGAGATCGGCCCAGTGCGCCTGAAATGTGCACTTCTGCCTCTGAAAGCGCTCAAGGCAGGACTATACGGAATGACCGAGTGGCCCGACTAGATCATGTACCGAGGAATTTAGTGCAAATGGAAGACTTTGTCAGAGTTGCCGCAGTTGAAGATGTCCCGCCGGGCGAAAGGCTTCTGGTCGAACTGGAAGGCATCCGCATCGCCGTCTTCAATCTGGACGGCGAATACTACGCGATCGAGGATGTCTGCACACACGACGGCGGCCCGCTCGTAGAAGGGGATGTCCTGGAGGGCGGCCAGGTCGAGTGCCCCCGGCATGGCGCCCGCTTCGATATCCGCACGGGAGACGCTCTCAGCATGCCCGCATTTGAGCCGACTCCGTGCTATGAGGTCCAGATTGACGACGGCAACATCTACCTGGAAAAGCCCTACTGAGGAGGAAGACCCGATGAGCGAAAATACATTGCCGACGCCTGACGAGGTACGAGCCGAAATCAGGACGCACGTAAAGGACCCGGAGCTGATGATGAATATCGTCGACCTGGGACTGGTCTACGATATTGAAGTGACAGAAGAGAACAATATTGACGTGACGATGACTCTGACCAGCCCCGGCTGCCCAGTCGGCCCTCAGATCATCAGCGACGTTCAGCGCACTGCGCACACTGCTTTCCCTAACGTCAGCGAGGTCAACGTCCATTTGGTTTGGACACCGTTCTGGAGTCCAGACATGATGTCGGAAGACGCCAAAGACGAGCTGGGGATATTCTGATTCAAGAAGACTGCTCTTTGCCTGCAGCGAACCAAAAAGCGGGCCCCTCCAACCGGCCCGCTGTCAGATTCAAGGGAGCCGCGCCTTGAAATCACCGTGGTCTTGCGGGCTCTACTCAGAGACCGCTAACTGAATGCTTCGGCCCGGATTTCGCGTCAGGTTCTTCCCTTGTCCTGGACTGGATTCGGCGGTTTCGGCGCTTCCTGCTCCGTTCCACTTGCGGCCCTGAACAGAGTAGAGAGGACTCATCTACCTCCCGCGGCAATCTCCAGCGCCCTATCGATATCCGACCTCGCCTCCTCCGTCCGTCCCAATACCGCCTTTACCACTGCCCGATTCCTGTACGCCTCGATATCGTTGGGCCTTCTGAGGATAACCTGATCGTAGTCGGCAACGGCCTCTTCATATTCGCCGCGACGCTCTTTGGCATTCCCTCTATTGAAATAGGGTTCGGCACTCTCAGGCTGCAACCGAACTGATTCATCGTAGTCGCTCACAGCCGCGCCCAAACGCCCCAGCCTCGCCAGTGCAACACCCCGGTTGTTGTACGCGGCTGCATACTCCGGCCGCAACCGGATCGCGCTGGCGTAGTCTGCGACGGCCGCCTCGTACCGTCTCAGTTCAGCATTCACCAGGCCCCTGCTGTTGTAGGCCTCAGAACTGTCGGGATTCAGGCCGATTGCCATATCAAAGTCTGCGATCGCCTCCTGATTCCGACTGTGCGCGGCCTTGACACTGCCTCGAACAAGGTAGACTTTCTCATATTCGGGCTCGAGATGTGCTGCCTCGTCAAGATCAGTAATGGCATCCTCAAAACGGCCAATCCCGGCCAGGAGCAAACCCCGATTCAAGAAAGCGAGTACATTTCCCTGGTTGAACCTGATCGCCGATCCAAGGTCGGCCAGGGCATCCTGGAACTGATTGAGGGCAGCTTTGGCGTTTGCGCGGTTTACATAGGCGTCGGCCAGGTCAGGTCTCAGATGAATCGCCCGGTCATAATCTGCAACCGCCTCTTCGAACTGACCAAGGTTGCTATTGACATTGCCCCGATTGTTGTATGCCTCGGCATAGTCGGGTCTCAATCGAACTGCTTGCGAGTACGCGGCCAGCGCCTCCCTCGACTCAGACGTGTCTACCTCGCCCAGTCCTTGCGCCGGCAGGAAGTAGGCCTGCGCCTGACGTCTGGTCATCATCTGACGCTCCTGCTCAACCGCTCCGACAGGTCGCCTATCGACCGAAAGGCAAGCGCGGCCAGTTCATCGTTATTGCCTTCGGCAACAGTGGCGATGTGCTTCCATCTTTCAATCGATTCGCTGAGTCGACCTTCTTCTTCCAGTTGGCGGGCCTCCGCGATTGCTGACGCCCCGGCTCTACCGGGTACTCGACTGATTTCCTCGCCGATTTGGGTGCGCGCAAATGCCAGTTCCGTGCTGTCCATGCCTCGCAACGGCTCGTCCGCTTCCCCTCCGTAGCCGCGAATCTCTTCTGCAAGCTTGCCTGCCTCTTCTACATGCACTCGCGCCTGCTCGACACTGCGGCGTACCTCCTCCTCAACAAGCTGCAACCTTCTGAAGACAAGATACCCCGCAAACCCGAATATCAGTACCAGGAGGGCGAGTAGCAGAGCGATGCCGGACAGCCACCATCCAATGGAATCTGCCCGATCGTCCAGAATCTCGCGCCTGAGTTCGTTGAAACGCCTCTGTATCTCCACCTCAGTGGCGTCATCAATGCCTGAACTGTCTTCAGTGGCGCCGCTTTCCTGGCCCGTGGAGGCTTGCGCCAACAACGCTGACGGGACCGTTACAACTGACGCCGCCGCCAATACAAGCACAACTACAACAGTGAATTTCCATTTCGTATTGACTCGCAAGTCAAAGCGCGCCGGGACTGCGACCTTCCCGGATAACGATGGAATCACCGCTTGCCATACAGAAGGTCCCATAACTTTCCTTCGGGAACTCAATTACCATTCCTCTCCCTTGACCACGACGACAAATCCAGGTTTACCTCGATAGCCCTCGCCCCCCGGTAGATGCTGGGTGCCGGTATTGCCGATATTTCCTCTCATGCCATGGAAGTTGAAGAACTCCGTAAACCTGTTATCGGCGTCGGCTCTTAAGGATACGTCAATGATCGGTCTTTGCGAAGAGTCTTTGTATCTGGGAGAGCGAACAACGTAACCGTCTCCGCCTATCCTGTTCAGAATCGCCGCAACCCCGTTTCGATTACAGATCACGCCGGACCTGTCGTCCCCGTCCCTGATAGCACTTTCATAACACTCAAGGGCTTCGTCAAAGCGGCCCAGAATGACAAGCATATTGGCTTTTTTGAACTGTGCCATGAAGTCTCCAACTTCAATGGCCTGCTCAAAGTCTCGAATGGCATCGCCATATCTGTTCAGCAAATAGTTTACATGTCCTCTGTTTATGTATATTACTTGCTCCGTTGCACCAACCTGCCTGGATTTACGAATCGCTTCTTCGTAGTCCCCTAACGCGCCTTCCAGGTCTCCCAACTCTGCCTTAACGTTCCCGCGGTTGAAGTAGAGTCCCCAGTGGAAGTATGCGTCAGTGATGCCTTCAGAGTTTCCTTCGCGGTCGGCCGACAGCCCTTCTTGACAGTGAATGCCTGAATCGTAATCCTGAAGGGCACCCTTGAGATCTCCGTCTGCGGCTTTGGCATTTCCTCGGACATAATGGAAGTACGCAAATTCAGTATCGGAAGCGAGCTCAATACTCTTGTCGTAATGGGTTATTGCGCCGGAATAGTCGCCCTGCAGATAACGCTGATTTCCCAGCAGCAAGCTGAATTCAGGATCTTCAATGTGCTGCAAAGGGAGCCTTGGGCTGTTCACCGCCGAGAACCGCTGCAAATCTGCGAATGGAGCCGGTTCGCGGTAGTCGAACATTTCTCCAAGTTCCTGTCTGATCTGCGGCTTGTCAGATGCGGCGACTACGATAGAGCTGACGGCGTCTGCTGGAATGAGAGGCCACGCTTGAACGCTCAGCCCTTGGCTAAGCGACACTCGGGCGGCGTTCTTCTCCAGTTCTGACATATGAAAGTAGAGGTTCCCACCTTGCTTGTCTGGATATCTGAACAGTTCCTCGACGCTTTGGGCCGCTTCTCCAACCGCAATCTGTCGAAAGCCGGTTAAACGGTCCAGGTCCAGGAAATATACCCTTCCGTCACATTCGTCCCCTTCACATGCATACCACAGCGCCGCCAAGGGATCAAGGGCGAAGTCCAGGAAACCTGTAGCAGCGCCGAAGCCATGCAGCTGGGCCAGAAGCTGAATGTCCGGAATCTTGTGGCCATTTGCGCTTCCGAAACCATGGTTTCTGGCGGGCTCCAACAATACGGATCGATGATAGATCCAGTGCATGTCTGAGAAGACAGCCTTCTCTATAATGCTTTCATCATTGTCAAAATAGGAGATCAGCCGGCGCGTAGCTGCCGAATACAACCTCCAACGGCTGTCCGCCTGCCCGCGGAACACACATGTGCCGGGCAAATCACCTGTTCTGCTCAAAAAGGCCCTCTCAACAGCTGTCACCTACGGAGCTCCTCTGAAATGACCTGACAGATTCTCCAGGGCTGAAGGCCAGTCGTCAGGATTTGCTGGGCGGCATCCTGCCATTTGAAGCCGCTCGTCTTAAAGAAGAGAGTAGACTCTGCTGTGCAACTCACTGTGTAATGATGCAACCTATCTCCTTGCATTGCTTGACTTTATCCGACTAAACGGGTGACCCCGAGGGGATGCCGACTAACGCCGCCATTGCCGTACTTCGCTGACCACTCGCGAGTATTTCGCAGCAATATTTTTCTGTTACTTTGGCCTTTCCCGAATTGCGCCGTCCTCGACGTCTATACGCCTCCAGTGACATACAACTCGAAGTCCTGTCCTCTCTACAGGAGGAAGACCCCTTGGCCCGCGTCATTCCGGAAGGAATCGCGGCAGATTTGACAGGGCAACCTTCGAAGAGCGGCGGAAATGCAGGCGCCGGATTCCGCTTGAGAGCTATCCTAATTCGATTGTGTCGTACGGGCGCCCAGGGCGGGGGAGAGTCCAGGCTACTACTTAGAGGTAAGAGAAGGGACACGCAATAAACGCAACCCCACTTCGGCGTTGTAAGTTTGGCTACTGTTCCAGATGAACTTGCAAGTGCCAGCATCATTGCTGTTCTGTTCACACCAGGCAGGCCAAAGGTCAACTACAAGACTGAGCTTCAAGTCGTACTTTGTGCGTGTACCTGTCGCTGCCTACAGTTTCTTTCTACTCTGGGATCACACTAAAGGAGAACAATAGCCCAGAGGTCCTGTCTCTTCATTCAAGATTACATCCGCAGTCAGTGGAAATCCGTGAAGAGAACAGTTCACACCTAAGAAGAAAACGCCTAAATCTAGCCAAAGTATTGGCTCGCTGCAAATTTCGCGGATTTCATGACTCCTTCCCTTTTAAAATACACACTTTTTGCGGTTGAGCAAAAAATGTAAAAAGGTTGTTTGAATCGATTCACGGAGCATGTGGTCTTGGCCTTCCGTATGTGATTTGCCGAAGCGTGAGACCGGCAAGACTGCCAGCAGCCCTCACTTCAGTTGTTAACTGGCGTTCTCCTCTTCCGGAAGCGCAACAAAGCCGCGCGCAATCATCTGCAAGAGTAGTGGATGATTGTGAAGCGGCACGCGGCGTAAGCTCTCAGAAAGGTAGACCGAACGGCGAGCGGAACCCTGGTCGCCTGAAAAATGCAACCAGGCGGCCTGAGCCAGCAGCGCCTGCCGCAACTGTTCGACCAGTTCTTGCGGCATGTTCTCTGAAACGACCTTAGCAGCCAGCTTGCCCAGAACTTCCGATGGTATGCCGGCCAGGTTACTCTGCCCTTTCCTATCCACTTCGCGGCGCGGCAACTGCCGCCGGATCGCCTCAGTGGCCCCGCCAGTCTCACCTACCGGCAGTATCCAGCCAGCCATGGCCGAATGTTCCAGAAATGCGGCAGTGACTTTCGACAGCTCTTCCTGCTCCTCGTCCCACAACTCCGGCCCGGACGCAAGTAAGGATGAGAGTTGGTCGGAAATCGGGTCCGCCTGGCATTGGAACAGGAGCGGACAGAAGAGCGTGAAGTCATCAGGCAAAGCTCGCTCGGACCGGACCCGCCAGTGGCCCTCCAGTCCCTCTTGCAGGACATGTCGTGCATAATTGTACGGAATGGCGACGAAAACAGCGCTTTCTCCTGGCGAAGTTGAGATCGAATACATCTTGCCTGCCCGGCGGCTGGGAGGAAGATTCCGGCGTTCTACACTCTCGAGTCCAAATGCCCCCAGAATCCCTGCCACTCGATTGATGCGCAGTCCGACCAACTTACCGTCATATTCGCTCCCGCCTTCCAGAAACCACAGGTGCTGCGTGCCTTGAAGATCGCTGGGTGAGATAAGCCCCCACCAGTCGTCTGCACTCTGTGCATTCCAATGAACGCCGGCAAGGCGCAGTTTGCGCAGGTTTCTGGCGGCCGTCTGCGCAAGTTCCGGTCGTAGAGTGAATTGGAGCGTATGTAGCTTAGATGCGCTCTGCGCTCCGACAGCCTCTCCTCGCAGAGAGCTCAAACGATCCACGGCGGCTTCCCCGACGCCCGGCCTGGAATCGTATGCAATCAGACGCAGCAACTCCGGCTGGTCCGTTTCAGGCAGCTGGCCTATCAGATCGAGCACCAGGTGGGCGACGTCCAGATTCTCCTGACGCATTTGTCGTACATACTCCATCAGGACCGCCCGGTTGGACCGCGCCTCCTCCACCGCCTCTTTCAGGCTCTGAAAGACAATGAAGTTCGGGTCATTCAGATCACCCATCAGGCCCGCTGAAACCTCAACCTGAAGGAACTTTTCCAGGATCATGGCGGCGTTCAATCGCGTCTGAGTCGGATTGTCGCGTCGGCCGGCCTCCGTGCGCAGCATCGCAACGGTCTCAGGTCCCGCCAGCAGTGCTGACAGCCGACCCAACCCTCCACGCAACCGGCTGCTGCCCGTGCCCAGGTTTTTGCGAATCGCAGGGAGAACCAGTTCAGGCGCGTGCTCGCTTGCGATCCTCTGCACTTCCAGCGTCAGTTCCGCCTCAGAACTAGCAGCATCCAGTCCGGCAACTGCCTCTTCGACGAGCCGCCTTTCCCGAAGCGAATGGATGATTTTTTTGCTCATAAAGCAAGTATACCACGAGGAAAAACTCCCAACCGTTTGCTTCAGGTACTGCCCGGTGGTAGACTGATTCGGGATGTCCGGGCGGGTTGTCAATGGACGGGAAACGCTGCCGGTTTCCTCGTCCAATGGGAGTGAAGAAGATGGCACAGGCGCTGTACCGCAAGTGGCGCAGCCAGACTTTCGACGAAGTGGTAGGCCAGGAGCATGTAACGACCACCCTGCTAAACGCACTGCGCGAAGAGCGGGTGGCCCACGCATATCTGTTCGCAGGCCCCCGCGGCACCGGCAAGACCTCTACCGCCAGAATCCTCGCCAAAGCCCTGAACTGTACAGACGAAAAGAGCCGGCCTTGCAACCGCTGCAGCCACTGTACCGCAATCAACGAAGGCCGCATGTTGGACCTGATCGAAATCGACGCGGCCAGCAATAACAGTGTCGACGATATTCGAAAGTTGAGAGAAAAGGTCGGCTTTCAGCCGAGCGAGTCCCGTTACAAAGTCTACATCATTGACGAAGTACATATGCTCAGTGCCAGCGCGTTCAACGCACTGCTCAAGACGTTGGAGGAGCCTCCACCCTACGCCCGTTTCGTGCTTGCCACGACCGAACCTCACCGCATACCCGCAACCGTTCTCAGCCGCTGTCAGCGTTTTGATTTTCGCCGCATTCCGGTTGCTGAGATCGCAGCCCACCTGACACACATTGCCGGCGAAGAGGGCTTCGAAGTTCAGGAACCGGCAATTTTCGCTATTGCCCGCAGCGCGCAAGGCTGTATGAGGGACGCCGTCAGCCTGCTCGATCAGATGACCAGTTACGGTGCGGCCGCGTCGGCCGGTGAGAGGCAGGCAATTTCCCTGGAGCAGGTGCAACAGGTGTTGGGCAGCGTCGCAGGCGAAACGGTAGCCGCATTTGTCGACGCACTTGCGGCCAAAAATGTTTCCTCTGGCCTGGAGCTGATCCACGGCCTCCTGCTTCAAGGAGGAAGCCTCAATGAGTTCGCAGCCCAGGTGATCGAACATCTGCGGGGCGTGATGCTCCTGCAGATGGTAGACGATACTGCATTGCTTGAAGACTCCGCTCCGGATACCGTCCAGACAATGAAAAAGCAGGCCAGCGAAATAGAGAAAGCAGATACTCTCCTGGCTATCAAACGGTTCAGTCAAGCCATGACTGAGCTGAAGGGCGGCTTCCAGCCCCAGCTGCCCCTTGAACTGGCGCTCGTGGAGCTTATCGAAGGCGTTCAGCAACCTGCGCCCCTACCCGCGCCGGCACAATCGGAGACCCGTGCCGCATCCCCCGCGCCGCCCCCCCGGGCCAAGACCACCGCACAGCCAGATACTCGCCCCAGCAGGAGTCCCGTCTCCGAAGCAACGTCCGCTGCGCCTCTGGACGCCGAGGCCATGCAGCGGCTGAGAGACAGGTGGGGCGAGTTCATGAACGCCGTACGCGACCGTTGCGGGCACAAACAACAGGCCTCCCTCCGCTCCATACGGGATCTTGCAATCGGCGGGGATGCTGTGGCCATTGCCTTTGGAAACAATACATTTTCCCAGAAGATGATCTCCGAGGCCAAAACGAAGGATGCCGTCTCCGGCATCCTGTCAGATATGCTGGGCCAACAGATTACACTCATTTGCCAGAGCGGCGACAAGGCCACTATCCCCTCGACGACCGGGCAGTCGGTGGAAGAGCCGCAGCCCAGCGGGCCGGATCCCCTGTTGGAGTACGCTGTATCCGAATTGGGCGCCAAAGTCAGCGACAGCAGCCCCGAGGCCGACCGACACTAAAGCAGCAGTAATCCTTTTGCACCAGGAGTAAGCCCTATGGCGAAAAAGAAGAGGAATCGCAGAACAAGAAGCGGCAACAATCCGTTCGGAGGCGGCGGCCCTGGCATGCCTTCAGGCGGTTCACTCGGCGGCGGCATGGGCGGCGACCTCGCCGCGCGCGTGCGCAAGATGCAGGGCGACATGGAAAAGGCGCAGGAAGAGCTGGCCGATGAGATAGTGACAGGCAGTGCCGGGGGCGGAATGGTCGAAGTGGATATGGACGGCCATCTGGCGGTACAGGCGTTGAGAATCAAGCCGGAGGTAGTCGATCCGGAGGACGTCGAGATGCTGGAAGACCTGCTCCTGGCGGCAATTGGCGACGCCTCGGACAAAGTCAAGTCCCTCACAGAAGAGCGAATGGGCGGATTCGCCGACGGCCTGAACATTCCCGGCCTCGGCTTTTAGTCGGGAACAGAGATCAGGATCACGCAATGGCTCCGCTGGCACAACCAGTTTCCAATCTGATCGACGCCTTCAGCCGCCTGCCGGGAATTGGGCCGAAGTCGGCTTCCCGGCTTGCCTATTTCCTTTTGCGCAGCGACGAAGAGATCGCCCTTTCGCTGGCCGCCGCTCTGCAGGAATTGAAGGCGGCAACATTGTTTTGCGGCCTCTGCCACAACATCGCCGACAAAGACCCCTGCGCAATCTGCGACAATGAACAGCGCGACCGATCGATCATCTGTGTGGTTGAAGAGCCCCTTGACGTCCAGGCCATAGAGCGCACCGGCTCCTACCAGGGCCTCTACCATGTATTGCACGGCGCAATTTCGCCCGTGGAAGGAATCGGGCCTGACGACTTGAAACTTCGGGAGCTGCTGAACCGGCTGCAGCCGGGCCATCCCGGAGAAGAGGCGAAAAACGGTGAAACGAAAGAACTGCTGGTGGCGACCAATCCGAACCTTGAAGGGGAGGCCACCGCAATGTATATTTCCAGGCTAATCAAGCCCCTGGGCGTACGGGTCACCCGCCTGGCCCGGGGTCTGCCAACCGGCGGCGACCTCGAATATGCCGACGAAATGACCCTGAGCAACGCCCTCGCGGGCCGGCTGGAAATGTAAACCGGTCAGGCTTCGCTGCATTCCAAACATGTGAATCGAGATGGATGAACTGAGCGGCAAGCCGCAAGCCGGTGGCTCGCAGACGCACGCCAACCCCGACAAATTGAAAACGCTGAAACTGGCCTGGCAAGAGAACTCTCTCGGGCCGGTGGTGAGGCGGTTCCCCGAACGCAAAGAACGGTTCACGACCAGCAGCCCCTCCATAGTCATTGAGCCTCTGTACACGCCCTCCGAAGAGGGTTCGAACGGCGAGGCCGCCGACGAGTACCTGCGAAAACTCGGCTTCCCCGGCGAATACCCTTTCACGCGCGGCGTGCAACCCAACATGTATCGCGGCCGCCTCTGGACCATGCGTCAGTACGCGGGATTCGGCTCGGCGGCCGAGAGCAACCGGCGTTACCACTACCTGATAGATCAGGGGCAGACAGGCCTGTCAGTCGCCTTCGACCTCCCCACCCAAATCGGTTATGACGCCGACCACGATCTTTCCCAAGGCGAAGTGGGAAAGGTAGGCGTTTCCATAAGCAGCCTGCAAAATATGCGCACGCTCCTCCGTGATATCCCGCTGGAAAAAGTCAGCGTCAGCATGACCATCAACGCGCCGGCCGCGATCCTATTGGCCATGGTCATCGCCGTCGCCAAGGAGCAGGGCGTGCCGCCGGCGAGCCTCCGGGGCACTGTGCAGAATGACATTCTGAAGGAGTATATCGCCCGCGGCACCTACATCTTCCCGCCTGCGTCCTCAATGCGTCTGATGACCGACCTGTTCCTCTACTGCGCACAGCACCTGCCCAAATGGAATACGATTTCGGTCAGCGGATATCACATTCGCGAAGCCGGAAGCAGCGCCGTCCAGGAGGTGGCTTTCACGCTCGCAAACGCCGTCGAATACGTGCAGCAGGCGATCAACGTAGGGCTCGACGTCGACCTCTTTGCCTCCCAGATCAGCTTCTTCTTCAATGCCCACAATGATTTCCTGGAAGAAGTAGCAAAGTTTCGCGCCGCCCGCCGCCTGTGGGCGAAGTTGATGCGACGGCGTTTCAGCGCAACCAACCCCAAGAGCTGGCGGCTTCGCTTTCATACGCAGACAGGGGGCAGTACACTGACCACCCAGCAACCCGACAACAATATAGCGCGCGTTACGGTACAGGCCCTGGCCGCCATACTAGGCGGCACACAGAGCCTGCACACCAATTCCAAAGACGAGGCACTTGCGTTACCCACTGAAAAGGCCGTCGAAATCGCGCTGCGCACGCAACAGATTCTTGCCGGTGAAAGCGGCGTGGGCGACGTCGTTGACCCGCTTGGAGGCAGTTACTATATTGAATGGCTGACCGATGAAATCGAGAGCCGGGCCTGCGAGTATATCGAACGCATCGACGAGCTGGGAGGCGCCATGCAGGCCGTTGCGGACGGTTTCATTCAACGCGAGATCCAGGAGTCGGCATATGCCTCCCTGCGCGCCGTCGAGAGCGGCGCCCAGACCGTAGTCGGCGTCAACCGCTACCAGGGCGGAACGGCGCTCCCCGAAGAGACTTTGCGCGTGGATGAGGTCGTGCAAAACGAACAGATCGCCGCGCTGACGGCTCTGCGCGGCGGCCGTGACCAGAACAAAGTCTCCGCCGTACTTCAGCGCATTGAGCAGTCCGCACGCAAGGCCGGCGAACCGCTCATGCCGCTCTTTGTCGAAGCGGTCGAAAGCGATGTAACAATCGGTGAAATTTGCGATGCTCTCAGGGCTGTATTCGGCGAGTACCAGCCGTCGAGCTGGGTCTGATGCAGAAGCAACCGAACAGCTCCTACTGCTTTGTCTGCGGCCTGGATAACGTAGCCAGCGTGAGAGTGCGTTTCTATGAAACTGTTACTGACGGCGGCTCCTCAGAGGTCATGGCCCTCTTCTCCGGCCAGCCATGCCACCAGGGCTATCCCGGGCGCATGCATGGCGGTGTTCTCACCGGCGTCCTGGACGAGACCATCGCCCGCGCAATCAACTTCGGTGAAGGCGTGCACGTGGAGAGATGGGGCATCACCGCGGAGCTGAATACGCGGTTCCTGCATCCCGTCCCTCTCGAAACGGAGGTCAGCGCCCGGGGCCGCGTTCTCACCCGGAATCGACGCATGTTCACCGGCAGCGGCGAAATCTATCTGCCCGACGGCGCCGTAGCGGTTCGCGCGGAGGGCAAATTCCTCATACAGCCGCTCGGCGCCATTTCGGGACAAGACGCAGAACTTCCCGGCTGGGGTCTCTACGAGGATGAGGAGTGAGAAGCGCTCGACAGCATCACTGTGGAAGGATTCAAGAATATCCCGTCGATTCGGAATCTGGAGCTTGGCCCGATCAACGTCTTGATCGTGCCAATTTGGTCGGGTGTGTCAAACTGTAACGAAGCGCTTTTGTTCCTTCAGGCGATCTTAGAAACCTGCAAAACGCGTCAAGAATCTCGTGCAAGGCAGTCGCAAGCCATTATGGGGGACACTTACCGTGCTGGCATTTGGACTTGATTATGCCCGAGAGGATTGCCCGCACTTCGGGGGTTGGTTGCATAGACTGGAAACAGCCCCAGTTCTTGGGTCAGACGCCACCAATACCGGACCTGTTCGCACGACATGATAAACATCAAAGACACCAGCCTACTAACCGACGCCCAAGTCGACCACGTAGGCATCGTCGTCCAGGACCTCGACGAAGCCCTTGCCACCTACTGCGGCATCCTTGGCTTCCGGCTCCTCGAGCGGCTCGATGCGCCCGATCACGGTGTCGAAATAGCGTTTCTCGCATCCGGAAACAGCACGATTGAGCTCCTGTCTCCCACCGACAGGGAGAGCGGCACCGCCCGCTTCCTGGCCCGCCGCGGAGAAGGCAGCCACCACGTCTGCTTCGCCGTGCCCGACATAACGCGCACTCTGGAAGAGCTACGCGCCAACGGCGTCCGCCTGGTCGACGAGAGCCCCCGTCAGGGTATCCACGGCCTTGTCGCCTTTGTCCATCCCCAGGCTGCTCACGGCGTGATGATCGAACTGCTGGAGAGGGACGCGGCGCACCTGCTCGAATGACTCAACCCCGATTCGGCCAACCCCCCACAGTTGGCACACAGCTCTCACACTGGAACGACGTCATCGACGGCCACCTTACGGCCAGCCGCCCCGAGGAGGCCGTCCCGTTGATTCGCGTCATCCTAAAGGCCCTGCCGCGCCACCTGCCCACCTATTTCCGCTATCTCCAGGTCATCTGGCTCTTACGACGCTGGCGCGAAGGCAGGGATTGGGCGCTGCGCCTGCTTGGGGCAGATCCCGGCAGCGAGCTGGCCTGGTCAGTGCTGGCCAGGGGCGCCGAAGCTGAGGGAAACCTGACGAGGGCACAACGCTACTGGACCCTGGCGCTGGAAAACGCGCCCTACAATCGCCCGATCCGCCAGGGGCTGTCTCGCACGCTTCTGCGTCAGAAGCGCCCCCTCATGCTGACGCGACCTGCCCTGGCGACCCTTTACCGGATGGGCGGACGCTGGGACCGAGCCATTCGTGTCTACACAGAGCTGACCGAGGAGGAGCCGGGCCGACTCGACTACCAGAGCAGCCTCCTTGAGGCCTCCTGGCATGCTGGCAGGGACGAGGAGGCCCTTCACCTGGCCCGTCTCCTGGTCTCGCTTAATCCCAGCCTGCTTCTCGGCTGGATCGTATCGGCCCGAATCGGCGACGAAGACGACAGGGCCCTGGCCAGGGCGCCCCTGGAAGCCATGGACCCCGACGGCGAGTACTCCATCACACGCTTTTCCGACAAAAATGCCTTCGCCTTCCCAACCGACATCTCAGTCTCGCCCAAAGACGTGGCCCTGCTGAAGGCCGCCCGAACCTCCTTATGACCCCCTGCGGACCAGAGCCGGGCCCGGTCTGAATCCACCTGCCGCCGCATCATCTTTTTTTTGTTTATTCGTCTGGTCTGCGTTAGGCTGCTGCAAAGACGGAATGGCCGGGGCCGTCACTTGCGAGAGGGCCGGGAGCGAACGCAGAACGTTGTCAACCTGATCCATCCCCCGGATTTCCTGGCGCAGCAAAGGAGTGATCTGTGCTAAGTCAGCAACAATTGAAACAAGCTTTGCTGGATTCAATGCAGAGCGATGAGGACATTGCAGTTATTCAACCGCCTGCCATAGGGCAAACCGAGCGGCAGAATGAACTGCTCATGTTCATAAAACCGGAGATCCTGGCAATAGCGGATCGGACCTGCCTCGGCAACGCCATAGACCTGATCTGGGCCAAACTCTCCGAGTTCGACGCCACCGTTGCAGGTACTGTCCTGGTCGGCGGCCCGGCACTCGAACAGAAAGAGAGTATGGACCGCCACTACGGGGCGATCAACGTCCTGTCCAAGACCGCGTCAGACGGCCTGGACGCATCCGATCGGCGCAGCATCTACGACGCCCTCGCCGTCTCTTCCGCCGACTACCCACTTTTCGGCGGACACGAATTCCTGAACGCCCATCCCTCATTCACCCCCGCCAGTTTGGACAACCTCTGGTTTACAAAGAAAGCGCACAAGATCCGCTCCGGGTTCTACGTTCAGGCTTATGAGGATGCAGAGGAGAAGTTCATTCTCGTCAACGGTTTCCACCCCGCCCAGTTGGCCCACTTCACTGAACCCTCACACCGCATCGCCCTGATGCTCCTCCATTCCGATACAGGGTGGGCAGAACTGCGCGACCAGATGATCGGAGATACCTTCCCGGAGCGCGCCGTGTCCGGTTCGATTCGCGGCGAGCTGCACGCCCGGCCAGCCCACTATGGCTTTGACGAAGTGACAATTGCAAACAACGGCGTCCATCTTTCGGCCGGCCCCTTTGAGGCCATGTTCGAGATTGCCAACTTCTTCGGCAGCCTGGTCGGGTCGGACATCGCCTCCACACCGCCCCGCATTGCCAAGACGATGCAGAAAGCTGGGATTTCGCCCGCTGATTCCCACAGGGCAATGGAGAATCCTGACATCAACGCCGGCGACGGCGCCTCTACGGATCTTTTTGACGCCACCGAACACATGGATACTGAGGAGGCGGTCGCACTCTACCGCTCCAACGACGCGAACTGAACGCGCTCACTACCTGATACGCCAGCGCCGTCGACCTGACCGGTTTCCCGGGCAACTCCCTCTACAGGATTTTCAGGATGACGTGGGCGTCGCTCCACAGCCCTTCCAGGTCGTATCGGCTGCGCGTCTCCTCCGTGAACAGGTGCAGAATGACATCGCCATAATCGGCCAGGAGCCACCCTCCCCCTTCCTGCCTGAGATCGTGGACATTCAGGGGCCGCATCTTCTGTTCGATCTGGAGTTGATCCCACAGGTCATCGCGAATCGCATTTGCCTGACGTTCATTGTCCACACTGCCCAGCACAAAGTAGGTAGTAATGCTGGTCTGTTCGCTTACGTCGAGCAAAACGATGTCCGCCGCCTGCTTTTCTTCAATGATTTCGACGATTTTCCGCGCCAGTTCGTTGCTGTTCAGTTGAACCCCCCTGTCAGTACTTCCCACCGAGTCGGTCTTTCAGTATATCATAGTAGAAGGCATCTATGTGGCAGGCATTCGGCTCCACACAGTGCCGGAGACGCGGCCTGTTCTGTTGCCACGGGCTCATGGAGTTTCTTTCCCCCGTGCGGAGGCGCACCCCCTTTCCTTTTCCTTGCTTGCGCACCGCGATCCGCATATAATGGGGCAGAGTTGTCAGAGGAGGCACTCAAGTGATCCGCTTATTGCGTTTGTGTCTTCAGGTAGTAAGCGCTCTCTTTTCTGAATAGACTTTCGGGTCGACCTGCCTACTTGGCAATCCCCTTCCTGTCGGCCCAGGCATTTTGGTGAGATATTTCTCACGTAAGCAAAGGAGACTCCGAATGAAAACATCCCGCCTGATGAAGTTACTCATCCTTTTGACAGCAGTCGCGATGCTGCTCGCTGCCTGCCCCGCGCCAATGCCCGCATCCGATTCGGGTTCCGGCGCTGCCGACACCGGCGATAGTATGGCGGGTGACTTCAAGGTTGGCCTGGTCACCGATGTCGGCCGTGTGAACGACCGCAGCTTCAACCAGTCCGCCTGGGAAGGTGTTGTCGCAGCGGCCGAGGCGCTTGGCCTGGCCGAAGACGACATCAAGTACATCGAAACCCAGGATGCAAAAGACTACGCCGACAATATGCAGCAGTTTATCGACGCCGACTACAATGTCATCGTCAGCGTCGGATTCGCGCTGGGCGATGCCACGACTACCGCTGCCAAAGAGAATCCCGACGTGTTTTTCATCGGCGTCGACCAGTTTCAAGGTGAGGCCATGCCCAATGTGGCCGGCCTGATCTTCAACGAGGACCACTCCGGTTACCTGGCCGGCGTCCTCGCGGGCAGCCTGTCCAAGACCGGCACCATCGCAGCAGTTCTCGGCACCGACCTCGTTCCCCCCGTCGTGGCCTTCAACGAAGGCTACATCGCGGGCGCCAAGTCGGTGAACGCGGACATCAACGTCATCTCCACCTATCATCCCGGCGAAATCTCCCAAGCCTTTGTAGATCCCGAATGGGGCGCCGCCACGGCCAAGCAGGCTTTGGACCAGGGCGCGGATGTAATATTCGGCGCCGGCGGGATCACCGGTAACGGCGCTTTGCAGGAAGTGGCCACTGCTGACGGCGCAGGCGAGGCCGTCTTCTGCATCGGTGTCGACACAGACCAGTGGAATACAGTGCCGGCCGCCCAGCCGTGCCTTATCTCCAGCGCTATGAAGCTCATCACACCGGGTGTTGTCGAACTGGTCACCATGGCCAGCGAAGGCGAATTTCCTGGCGGGAACTACTTCGGCGACGCCGACCTGGCTCCTTTCCACGACTTTGACGACATGGTCCCGCAAGAGTTGAAGGACCTGCTTGAAGAGACAAAAGCCGGTCTGATCGAT
Organism: Caldilineaceae bacterium SB0664_bin_27; assembly: GCA_009838625.1. GTDB lineage: Bacteria > Chloroflexota > Anaerolineae > Caldilineales > Caldilineaceae > Bin5. The sequence continues at coordinate 25,636 of VXRG01000130.1, read as the reverse complement.
GGCTCGATCGATACTGGATACGGAAACTGATACCTTCGGGACACGACCAGGTAACTTGGATTCTCGTCGAACGCTTCCGCGACGGAATCGACGAGAATCCAACCGAAGCGGGAGGCATCTACAGCGGGGCCTCCCGCTTCCCATATAGACACGGCGGCGGCGGGACCTCTACCCTCCCCAGACCTGCATTCCCGCCACCGCAGTAGGCCAAATGAAATCTGGAATCCCCTGCCCGGACAGTACGCCTTCAGACGGAGGCCAGTTGTGGCGACCGCCACTTCGACAGCCGGTTTAACACGAACCCTGCGCGCGCTTCTAATTCCTTCGCTCGCCCTGCTGGCCGCGCTGCTCGCCGGCGCCGTTGTCATGATACTGTCCGGCGACGACCCCATGGCTGCCTATAGCGGGCTGTTCAAGGGCGCATTCGGCGACGGCAAAGGCTGGGCCAGGACGATCCGTAAAACGATCCCCTTCGTCCTGACAGGACTCTCCGTCGCTCTCGCCTTCAAGGTCAGCCTGTTCAACATAGGCGCCTCGGGACAGTTCGTAATGGGTTCCGTCTTCGCAGTCGCCGTTGGCATCAACTTCGAAGGACTGCCTTTCTACATTCATCTACCCCTGGCACTCCTCGCCGGCATCGCCGGCGGCCTGCTCTGGGGCGCGATTCCCGGCATCCTCAAAGTCTATACCGGTGCCCACGAAGTAATCGTCACCATCATGCTCAACTACGTCGCCTCCCTTTTCGGCGGCTGGACAGTCTACGCCGGAGGTACCCAGGGCCAGACCCCCGGCCCCCTTTGGGACCGCACCGCCGGCGCCATTTCGGAGACGCCTGACGTATTGCACTCCGCACAGATTCCGTGGCTGTTCGGCCCCCCATACCGTGTCCACTACGGCGTTTTTCTCGCCCTGGCCGCCGCTATACTCGTCTGGTGGCTGATCTTTAAGACGCCCCTCGGCTTCGAAATGCGGACCGTCGGCCACAATATGCGGGCAGCACGCTATGCCGGCATTCGCGTCAACTTCACCATCATCCTGACGATGGCGCTGGCCGGTGGACTGGCCGGTCTTGCGGGCGCTATCGAAACCCTGGGTCTGAACCACAAATTCGCGCCGGAATTTGGCGGAGCTGTCGGATTTGACGGCATCACCGTGGCTCTCCTCGGGCAGACCCACCCCATCGGCGTGCTTTTGGCCGCGTTCATGTTCGGCGCCCTGGACGGCGGCGCAGCTACAATGCAGTTCGAGTCCGGCGTCCCTGCCGACATTATTCAGATCATTCAGGCGCTCGTGCTTGCCTTTGTCGCCGCGCCTCTGATCATCCGCATGATCTTCCGACTGCGCCAGCAGGAGGATCAGGACGCGGGCTCGGCAGTCAGCACAAGCTGGGGTGGCACGTGAGCAAGAACGCACCCGTTTCGGCGTTCCATCGCCTGCGCAGGCGCTACGGCAATACCATGATCGTGGCGCTGGCACTGATCATCATGGCGATCCTTGTGAACATGACCCCGCTGAAGGAGCAGACCTGGCTGCGGGTCCTGTTCGGAGTCAGCGCGCTCAACTTCACATTGCGGGCGACCGTGCCCCTTGTCCTCGGTGCGCTTAGCGGAATCCTGTGCGAAAGGTCCGGCATCATCAACATTGGCATTGAAGGCATGATGCTGGCCGGCGCCTTCGCCGGTTTCGTCGCCAAGACCAGCACCAATCACTGGTCGCTGGCCGCCAGTCTCATCTTCAGCGTCGCCGCCGCAGTTGCCGTCGGAGGCCTGATGGGAGCCGTCCACGCGCTCTTCTCAATTCGATTTCGCATGGACCAGATCATCTCCGGCACCGTCATCATCATTCTGGCGTTGGGGACCACCTCCTATCTCTACAACCGGGACGCAATCGCCGAAGGCAAGTTCTCCTCGATCCCTATACCCGGACTGGCCCAGATTCCCGTGCTCGGACCGGTACTTTTCGATAATCCTCCCATCACCTATCTAGCCCTGATCATGGTCGCGGTCGTGCACTTAGGCCTCTTCTATACACGCTGGGGGCTGCGGACGCGCGCCGTGGGCGAACATCCCCGCGCCGCCGACACGGTCGGCATCAATGTCAACCGCTACCGCTACATAAATACCTCGCTGGGAGGCATGCTGGCCGGGCTGGCCGGTGCGTTCCTGGTTCTGGAAGCAGTCGGTCAGTTCCAGGAGGGCATGACCGCAGGGCGCGGCTTCATTTCTCTGGCGGCAATGATCTTTGGCAACTGGAATCCTATCGGAGCGCTAGGCGCAGCGACTTTGTTTGGCTACACCCAGGCCCTCCAGAACGAACTGCTGCTCGCCGGCGTCACCCAGGTGCCCCGCCAGTTTATTTCGATGCTGCCTTACGTTGTTACAATCGTCGCTGTTTCCGGCCTGGTCGGTCGTGTACGGCCCCCGGCCGCCGAAGGCAAAGTCTACGAGACGGAGGGCAGCGCATGACAACGACCCAACCTGCGCAGCCCCGGCAACCAGACGCCGGCCCGCCCAAACTCGAGGCCTTGGGCATTACAAAGCTCTTTCCCGGTGTCGTCGCCAACAAAGAGATCGATCTGGCTCTGCACGAAGGAGAAATCCTTGCCCTGCTGGGCGAGAACGGCGCCGGCAAATCGACCCTCATGAATATCATCTACGGGCTCTACCAGCCCACCGAGGGTCAGATTCGAGTCGACGGCAGCCCGGTGGAAATGCACTCCCCCCGCGATGCCATTGACCTCGGCATCGGCATGGTCCACCAGCATTTCCAGCTCGTGCCTGTCATGAGCGTTGTCGACAACATCATGCTGGGCAGTGAAAGCGTCGACCGCGGCCTGCTGGACCGCCAGAGCGTCTCCGCCCAGATTCAGGAGCTGTCCGAACGCTACAACATGGCCGTGGACCCCAACTCAATCATCGAAGATCTGCCTGTCGGCATTCAACAGCGAGTCGAAATCCTCAAAGCCCTCTACAGAAACGCTGAAATCCTGATTCTGGATGAGCCAACATCGGTTCTTACGCCGCAGGAGATTGAGGGCCTCTTTGAAGTGATGGAGCTTCTGCGCAGCCAGGGTAAGTCGATCATATTCATTACCCACAAACTCAAGGAAGTCTTGCGCATCGCCGATCGCATAACTGTCCTGCGCCGCGGCGAAATGGTGGGCGAAGCCGATCCGGCCACCACGTCGCAGGAGAATCTTGCGGCACTTATGGTAGGGCGCAAGGTTACGCTGGAAGTGGAAAAAGAACCGGCAAGCGCGGGGGACGTGCTCCTGCAACTGCGGGACATCGAGGCCCACACCGACCTCGGAGAGCCCGCCCTGCGCGGCGTTTCGCTGGATGTGCGCGCTGGTGAGATAGTGGGCATTGCCGGCGTGCAGGGCAACGGTCAGACCGAACTCGTGGAGGTTGTCACGGGCCTGCGTCCGGCCACAAGCGGGTCAGTACTGATCAGCGGTGTGGACTTGACAAACGCTTCGCCCCGGCGCATAACGGAGGAGGGCGCCATCTGCCATGTGCCTGAAGACCGCCATATGTACGGTATGGTGGACGCCTATTCGGTCGCAGACAATCTTGTTCTCAGCTCCTACTATAAAAGGCCTTTTTCGTCCGGCCTCACGATGAATGAACAGGCGATCGCGCAGCATGCTGAAGAGCTGGTTGCGCAATTCGATGTGCGCACGCCTTCCGTAAGGACCTCCGGCGCCAGCCTTTCCGGCGGTAACCAGCAGAAGATGGTCGTCGCCCGCGAGTTCGGCCGCCCCATCCGCCTGCTCGTGGCTGCACAGCCAACGCGCGGGATCGACGTTGGCTCGATCGAATTCATCCACAGCCAGATCGTAGCCAAACGGGACGAGGGCATCGCGGTGCTGCTGGTGAGCTATGAGCTGGACGAGATAATGGCTCTTTCCGACCGCATCGCCGTCATGTTTCACGGCCGCATCAGCGCGGTCCTCCCCCGCAGCCAGGCGACCCGCGAGAGAATCGGCCTCCTGATGGCCGGTGTCAGTGTGGATGATGAGCCGCAAAACTGATTACCGGCCACACGCTTCCGTCAGCGCTTCGACCGCGGAGAAAAAGTCGGTGATCGCAACTGTACGAAGCATGGAAAAAAGTAGAAGGACCGGATGACAGACCCCGCGCTGGACCAGCCGCAACTTGAAGAGTACGACGACATAGACGGCGAGGTCAGGTATCCTCATACCAACGGCGAACTCCACTTTGTCGCCGACAGGGACAGTGATCTCTACGATCTGCGCTGGCACTGGCACAGGCGTGCCTATGCCCGTTCCATCTGCATTCGCTTCGACGCGCCGATCTACACTTCCAGCGGAATCAGCAGCGAGCAGCTGGATGATGTACTGCCTCTCGCCGTTCAACTCTATCCCGGCTACCAGGAGACGATCTACGGCGTCGAAGGCGTGATTGTAAGCAAACGCATTTTCGCGCCGCTCGACAGTTACTACGATCGCTCGCTGCTGTGGATGATGGAGGCCCAGGCCGAAGGGGACCGCCTCATCCAGATTCGCGTCGAGATCGACTGGGGCGAACCGCTCGAACAGCGCATGGTTGACGGGCTCCTGGTCGCGCAGAAAGACCCCGGCGATGCCAAAGGGGCCCACGGCCAGCGCAACGCCGAGAGCACGCGCGTTTTCGGCGCCGCAGAAGGGCGCCCTGACCTTGTCGAGTTTCCCACCGAATCACAGGCGCACCTGGTCTATCATGTGCTCGTGGCCGGCCAGGTAGACCTCCCCCTGATCCTGGCGCTGAGCGATGTCGGCGAACAGGTAGCCTGGAATGGCTTCCTCGTCCAGCGGGACATTTCACGCGCCTTCAAGCGCAGCCGAAACAGTTGGCACGACATTACGCACCGCGGCAGGCTGTGGTCTCCCGACATTGGCGCCAACTTGGCAGTCCAGCAAGCCAAGATCGACGCCGTGCAGAGACTGGCCCGATTCCGTTCCGGCTACGCGCCCGCCGACCGCTCGATTGAAGCCGTTCCCAGCCTGGTCGAACTGTTCGACACCTTTGCGCCTGTTCACAGCCGCGCCATGCTGGACACCCTGCGCCGGGTCGCGGAACGTACCGGCGGCACACTCCCCCGGCAGCTGCCTGTTCTCCCACGCGGGCCGGTCGACGTGCCCGAAGACAGTATCCCCTTCGCCGCGGCTGCCTACCTGGAGACCCTTCACACGCACTTGCAGCGGCTTCCCGACCGGGAATGGCTGGCTACGCACCAGCAAGCGCTGACGTCCACCGCCAACGAACTGTGTGCATTTTCCCAGGTACCTACGGGCTCATCCGCCCCTAAGAATTCGGCCGCATGCGCAGCGGATGCAGCATGCCGCGCGCTAACCGCTGCTTCTGCCCTGGCCGGCCAGCTGAATCAGACTGAAGACGCCGCCAGATGGGCGGGCGCGGCTGCACAGTCAGGAAACAGCGAGCAGGCGTCGGTTTCCGAGCCGCCCTCGACCGCCGATTCATCCATCTGGGACCTGATCGGCATCACAACGGAAGAAGGCGAGCTGACCATTCACCGGATGTGGCCTTCCCACTGGGACTGGTGGGCGCTTCTCCAACTTCCTTTCAGGGCACAGGGGGAGGACGACACGGTCAGCCTCCTCTGGGACGGCGAAACGCTGCACTCGACCCGCCCGGTCACCTTCGCCGGCCCGGTAGCAGTTCAGAATCAGGTCCATGCGTACGGCTCGGATGAACACAGCTTTGACCTGCGCTTCCGCCTGGGCAGCGAACTGTTCATTCCCACTTTCCTTTCCGAACTCTAGTCTTACAGGCGATTCGATCTGAACTCTGCGAAGAGAAAGAACGACGGGAAAGGAAATGTGCGCCGGCGACCGCCGGTCCTTTTCAGTCATCAAAGATAGACAGCATGACTACCGCATTCGTCTACGACCCCTTTGAACGAAATCATAGCTTCCCGGGCCACCCGGAATGCCTGGAACGCATGCAGAGCACCCTGGCGCTGTTGGAAGCCGACGGCATCCTCGATACATTGACCCGCCTGCCCAATTCAACCGCCCCTCTCGAGCAGATTCTTGCCGTACACAGTGCCGCCTACATCGACCAGCTCCAGGAAACATGTCAGAGCAAAGGCGAGGCGGCCCCCGGTGGAAGGCATAGCGCTCAGAGTTGGGATCAGTCGGCATTGTGGCTCGACCCGGACACCTACGTTCTCCCCGCCAGCTGGGAAGCCGGTCTGCGCGCCGCGGGCGGCCTGCTGCAACTTACCGACGCCGTGATGACCGGGACCGCGGTCAACGGCTTCGCCATGGTGCGGCCGCCGGGCCACCATGCCCGGCCTCGCGGCGCCAAGGGATTCTGCCTGTTCGGCAATGTCGCCGTCGCCGCACGTCATGCACAGCAAATGCACGGCGCCGAACGTGTCCTCATCCTGGACTTCGACGTTCATCACGGCAATGGCACCGAGGAGATGTTCTTCGACGATCCAACCGTTCTGTTCATCAGCATCCATCAGTATCCGCACTACCCTTTCAGCGGAGGCATCGACGACGTCGGGCAAGGCCCCGGTGAAGGCTTCAACGTGAACGTGCCTTTTCCTTCAGGCGTCGGCGATGCCGGCTATCTTTCAACTCTCCAGCGACTGGTGGACCCGCTTGCACGGGAATTCAGGCCGGACGTCATCTTCCTTTCCGCCGGCTTCGACGGCCACTGGATGGACCCGCTCAGCGGCCATCGTGTGAGCGTGGACGGCTACGCGTCGATGGTGGCGGAGTTGATGGCACTTGCGGAAGCGCTCTGCGGAGGGAGATTGATCTGCACGCTGGAGGGCGGTTACGATCTGGATGCTTTGCCCCATTGCATACTCTCGACGCTGCGCGAACTCAGCCGCAGTCCAGCTGGCCGCAGCGATCCCTTCGGCACAGTTGAAGGCAACCCAAAAGCCGCGGAAAAGATAGTTTCGGCGGTCAGACGACGCCTGGGAATTCGCTGAAACGTGCCAAGTTCGGTAGACTGGCATACTGTGGATCTGTTGAGGTCCGCCTCAACGGAGATCAAGTCCGCTTACCGCTTGACCCAAATCTAATTGCGAGTAACTGCCCAATAGACGATCTGTAGAGCCAGTTGCCCTCAACAGGTCATTCGTACAGCAAGAGGAAAAATGCACACTATTATCCTGCAGACCAAGGCGCGTCAGTCATCCACCGGCAAGACCTGGCGAATCGAAGTTCTCGGCGATAGTCTTATCAAAGAGGATGTCAAAGTCTCGATCGGCGAACTTGAGTATCACCCTGCCAAAGCCGAGCGCCGTTCTCTGATCGACATTCTGACGATTATCGAACGCCACAACTTTCGTATCTGCCACGTAGAGCACAGTCCCAATGACGACGGGCTGGAGGAGTGGATGTTCATTTTGCAGGGTTGAGCCCTGCCACGACCGCCTTTGCAGCAGAGGGGGACCCTGTGCCGGCCAACGGGCTAACGAACAGGCATCGCTCGCAGCGCTGAACGCGTTGAAGCCGGCAATCCGACGCACTGTCCACTTGGGAAGTCAGTCCGCCACTGGAGAGTCGTGACAAAACTGCCGCAGATCTTCGCCCACCGCGGCGCCAATGCTGTTGCGCCGGAGAATACAGTTCCCGCGTTTGAAAAGGCGCTCGAGTTGGGCGTCGACGGCATCGAACTCGATGTGCAGGCCACCGCCGACGGTGTACTGGTCGTCCTGCACGACTTCAGGCTCGAACGTACAACCACCGGCGCCGGCCCCCTTCGCACCCACACGCTGGCCCAGCTTGCCGCAGTCGCTGCCGGAATCCGTTTTGACGACGCGTTTTCAGGCACACCGATTCCCACCCTGGAGCAGGTCTTCGACCTTGTGGAAGGTCGCTGCATCGTCAATGTTGAGATCAAGAACATGGACTGGAACGGAGGCCGCGAGGCTGAACCCCTGGCTCGTCTGATTGAGCGGCGAGGGCTCAAAGAGCAGGTCATCGTCTCCAGCTTCAATCCCATCTCTCTCCGCAAAATGAGGCAGCTGGATCCCTCAATCGCCCTCGGACTGCTTTACTTCAGCAAACCGCCGCGCCAAGGCGGGGAATCGGGAAATCTCTTGCAGAAAGTCCGCAACCTCCCGCTCAGACATCTCATTCTCCATCTTGCCCGACCATTGCTCAGCCGAGGAATCGCCCCGAATGCCCTCCACCCTCACTTTGCCTCAATCGACGCCCAATTGGTCGAAAGTGCCCACAGTCGCGGCCAGCTCGTAAACGCCTGGACCGTCAATAACGTAGCGGAGGCCCGGAGGTTGGCCGGCCTAGGTGTGGACGCAATCATCACGGATTTGCCCGACGTGGTCCGCCAAGGCCTGGCAACGGCCGGAACGCCGCAGATCCCTCCCGCCGCCTGACCGCATGGCAACTTCCACGGCAACCGCCCCGGGAAAAGCCATTCTCTTCGGCGAACATGCCGTCGTCTACGGTAGGGCGGCCATCGCCGTTCCCGTGACGGAAGTGAAAGCAACAGCAACCATCACGGACGCGCACGCCGGATCCGGCTGCACAATCGCAGCGCCCGATGTCGGCGCCCACGTTCAGCTTTCAACGCCACAGGAAGACCCTCTGGCTCTCGCCGTCCGCCTGGCAATCGAAGAGGCCGGTATCGGAGAAGAACCAGATTGGCAGATCACTGTACGCAGCGACGTTCCCATCGCCGGTGGGATGGGCAGCGGCGCGGCTGTAAGCGCCGCCCTCGTGAAAGCCGTCTTCTCCCACCGCCGACTTCCCTCCCACCGCCAGCCAGACGCCGGGACCGTCAACCGGATCGTTTACGCCGTTGAGAAACTTCACCATGCCAACCCAAGCGGCATCGACAATACCGTCGTCGTGTACCGGCAGCCCGTCCGGTTCGTGCGGGGTGAGCCGCCGCAGCGATTCGAGATCGCCCGCCCATTTCACCTGGTAATTGCCGACACGGGAATCGCCAGTTCGACCGCCGCGGTTGTGTCCGACGTACGCCGCGCCTGGGAAAAGGACACGAAGCGTTACGAAGCGGTCTTTGACGGCATTGGCGAAATAGCCGAAACCGCGCGGCGGGCCATTGAATCCGGCAATATCGACGCACTGGGACCGCTGATGAAGGAGAACCATCGTCTCCTCCGTATGCTGGACGTTAGCTCCGGGGAACTTGAACGGCTGATCGCGGTCGCGGAAGAGGGAGGCGCGTCGGGCGCCAAGCTCAGCGGCGCAGGCCGGGGCGGCAACCTAATTGCTGCCGTGGAGCGGAAAAACGTTGAGGCCGTCAAGGAAGCGCTTCTGGCAGGCGGCGCTGCAGGGATCGTGGTCACGCAAATAGGCGCGTAACCCTAACCGTCTCCGTCTCGAAGCCGCCAGCTGTCCCGCAGGTATGCGAGCCGCCCGCCAACCACCGTGGCAACAACCTGCGCCTCCCCGTCCAGCACCGTCAGATCGGCGCGGGCGCCTTTCCGAATCCGCCCCACCTCTCTGTCGATACCCAAAGCCTGGGCCTGGGAGAGGCTGGTCGTCGGCCACGCCTGCACAAGCGGCCAGCCCGCGGCCGCCATGAAGTTTCTCAGCGCCGCATCCATTGTCAGTACCGATCCGGCGAGTGTCCCGTCTTCCAGCCTGCAGGCCCCATCCCTGACGATAACTGGCAGCCGGCCCATTTCATACCGGCCTTCCGGCATGCCCGCGGCCCCAATGGCGTCGCTGATCAGAAGTGTCCGCGTCGGCCCTTTGCAACGTCCAAGAATTCGCATAGCCGCCGGGTGGACGTGGATCCCGTCTGCGATCAGCTGTGCGTGGATTCTGTCGTCGCCCAATGTCGCGCCCAGCGCGCCCGGCCGGCGGTGGTGGAGGCCGGTCATTGCATTGTACGTATGCGTGGCCTGCGAAACACCTGCGTCAATGGCGGCAGTAGCCTCCTCGAATGTCGCGGCCGTGTGCCCCAGTACAACCCGCACACCCGCCCCGAGCGCCATCTCGATCAAGGCGTCTGCGCCCGGTTCTTCCGGCGCCAGCGTGATCATTCGCACCGGACCCGCGGCCAGCAGCTCTTCGAACTCCTCCAGGGAAGCGGGCCGTATGAAGGCCGGGTTCTGCGCGCCGGGAAATTCCGGGCTGAGGAACGGCCCCTCCAGGTGAATACCGAGCACGCGCGCGCCGGCAGGCCCGTTCTCATCGTTTCCCCACCGTGACGCTTCCATGTAGCGGGCCGCGTTTTCGACCGCTGCCAGCGTAGCCTGTCGCGACGCCGTGACCGTGGTCGCGTAGAATCCGGTAACGCCGTGCCGGACCAGGAAACGGCTCATCTTTTCTAGGCTTTCGAAGGAGGCGTCCATCACGTCGCCGCCGGCGCTGCCGTGAATGTGAACGTCAATGAAACCGGGGAGGAGCGTGCAGCCGCTTACGTCCAGAAACGGCGCAACCATACGTTCGCTCTCGCTCTGCCAGCTGCCGATCAGTCCATCCCGGCAGGTGAGGGCGAAACTGGGAGCGGGAGGCGCCGTTACCGCTCCGAAAACGGTGCGAGCGGTCAGGCCGGCAAGGCCGCCTATCGACGGCAGCTCGAACGCCTCCCTGCCAACCTCATTGTCACTGATCTTCACAACGTCTTACCTCTTGCCGTTCGAGCCTGCGCCCAACTTCCAGTAGAGCACACCCAGCGGCGGCAACTCCATCAGCGTAGACCAGGAGGCGCCCTGCCAGGGTATCTCTTCAGCCTGCAGGGGGAATGGGTTGTCCACGCCGCTGCCGCCGTAAATCTTCCAGTCACTGTTCAAGATCTGGTGGTAGTCTCCGGGACCCGGCAGGCCGACGCGATAGCCGTGCCGCGTGACCGGTGTAAAGTTGCAGACGACGACGATGCAGTTCTCACCCGCCGCGTCGTTGCGCACAAAACTGGTGATCGAATGGTCCGCGTCCTGGTAATCGATCCACTGAAATCCCCCCCAGCTCGCGTCAGACTGGTGCAGTGCCTTCTCCCAGCAGTAGAGGCGGTTGCTGTCTCGCACAAAACGCTGTAATGTGCGATGTACCTCCAGCTCCAGAAGATGCCAGTCAAGACTGAAGACCTCGGTCCACTCCCGCCACTGGCCGAACTCACCACCCATAAAGAGCAGTTTCTTGCCAGGATGAGCATTCATAAAGCCGTAAAGGAGCCGCAAGTGGGCGAACTTCTGCCACAGATCGCCCGGCATCTTGTCAAGCATCGACCCCTTCAGATGAACGACCTCGTCGTGGCTCAGCGGGAGGATGAAATTCTCGCTGAATGCGTAGCTGAGGCTGTAGGTGATCAGGTGATGATTGTAGCGCCTGAACAGGGGGTCCATCTCGAAGAAATTCAGGGTGTCATTCATCCAGCCCATATTCCACTTGTAGTCGAACCCCAGGCCGCCGGCTTCCGCGGGACGTGAGACCAGCGGCCAGATGCTGCTCTCCTCCGCTATCGTCAGAACGCCGGGCGCCCGCTCGTGCAACACTTCGTTTGTCTTGCGCAGAAGAGAGATTGCGTCCAGGTTTTCGTGGCCGCCCAGCTGGTTGGGAATCCACTCAGCCTCCTCTCTGCTGTAGTCCAGGTAGAGCATCGAGGCCACAGCGTCCACACGAAGCCCGTCAATGTGGTACTCCTCAGCCCAGAAGAGGGCGCTGGCAACGAGGAAGTTGCGGACCTCATTGCGGCCGTAATCAAAGATTTTCGTGCCCCAGTCGGGATGGTCGCCGCGCCGTGGGTCTTCGTATTCATACAGCGCCGTACCGTCAAAGTAGGCCAGTCCGTGGGCATCCTTGGGAAAGTGGGCCGGCACCCAGTCCAGAATCACGCCGATCTGATTCTGATGGCAGTGGTCGACGAAATACTTGAAATCGTCCGGTGTCCCGAAGCGGCAGGTCGGCGCGAAATACCCTGTGCTCTGGTAGCCCCAGGAACCTTCAAATGGGTGTTCGGTTACCGGCAGGAGTTCGATGTGCGTGTAGCCCATCTCCTTCACATAGTCAACCAGCTGGCGCGCCAGTTGCCGGTATCCCAGTACTCGGTTGTCTTCGGGGTTGCGCCGCCAACTGCTGAGATGAACTTCGTAAATGTTCAGGGGTTGGTCCAGGGCCTGTCTGCTGGAGCGACTCTCGACCCACTCGTCATCGCTCCAAGGATAGCTGTCCATGGGCCAGATCCTGGAAGCGGTTCCAGGTGGATACTCCGCATAAAAGCCGTACGGGTCCGACTTGTCGATCCGTAAGTCCACCAGCGGGAGCTGGATGGAGAACTTATATTCGCTGCCCGCCTCCAGACCGGAATTGGGCGCGCCATTGTGGGATGGCATCGGCGATGAGGGGATGAACAGCTCCCATATCCCCTCCCGGTGGGCGTGCATTGGGTGGAGATGCGGATTCCACCCGTTAAAGGGTCCAATTACGCTCACGCCCTGCGCATTGGGCGCCCAGACCGCAAACTGCACGCCGTTAACGCCCTCCATCGTGCGGAAATGGGCGCCGAATTTGCGGTAGCTATAGAGGAAGTTACCCTCTCCAAACAGGAAAGCTTCGTCATCCGTAAACCACGAACCAATCAATGGATTGCGTCCTTCTCTCCCCGTCCTGGTTGTTCCGGCAAGCGGACGGCGTCCAGTTCTTGTGGATACTCTCTTGCGCTTAAGGCGTATTCGCCGTGCGCAGCCTTCACAGCCGTAAAGCTTACCTGAGAGGCGGGCTCTACTCCTTACAGACTCTAACAAGCCCAGGCAAAAAGCTGGACTCCACAACCGTTTCCCAGCTCATTCTGCCTGCCAACGCGCTTCCCTGCCGGCGCAGTTCGGACTTTTTTCTGCGGCTGCTGGGAAGGCGTTCAAATATCTGCCTCGCAGTGTTTTCCGAACTGCTCGCCTCGATGCTGCCCCGAATGGCCCCGTCAATGTCCAGCGCATCCCGAGGCGTCCCGGGCGCCTGTCCTTCCGGCAGCCCGACATAGTCCGCGACCACCAGAGGGAAAGTGCTGGCGGAAAAAGCGCTGCCGAGCGCACCGCCGCCAGGCAGGGTGGTTCGACCGCCGTCGCGCCCGTTCTGCTCGCCTGCCGTCAGTACGCCTTGCTCGACGAGATCGTTCGCGGCCTGCTGCACAAAGCCGATCAAACCGCACACACTGCTCACGCAGGAGATGGCGCCGAACTGGACAGGCTCTATCTGCGAAATCCCAAATGGTTCATAGATGCTCTGACCGAACTCAAGGTCGCTGCCGCGGCGGATGTCGCTGAACGTCATGTCCGCAGGCATGCTCCTGCCGCATCGGTCGCGGCTCCAACCGAACTGGTTCACCAAGACGATCTTACTGTTGCTGGCCGAATGATTGAAGGGCTCGACGTCGTCGAAGAAGAACGCCGCCTCCTCTCCAATCAAGTCGCCGTTGTCACCCCGATGGCCCACCGGCCACCCATACGAGGTCTCCCAGCTCTCTACCTGTTCCGGCTGGCGGCCGGCCGGTTCACTGGTGGCAAGCACAAAGAGCACCGCCGTCTTCCCGGATGACGCCAGCAACCTGTCAAGATGGCTCGCTACCCGCACGTCTCGCCACAATGCCTTGGACAGCACCATCCGCGCCACGTGCGTAAAGACGTAATCCGGCTTGAATCCAAGCAACTTGCTGCAGTATTCCTGTAGTCGGCGCTTGGAGTCCAGGAGGTCCGACACCTTGATCTTCTCCGACCGGATACCGTTGTATACAAGATCAATCCTGCAGTTGGCGAAAGGCCCGCCCAGGAATCGCAGCTCCTCTCGCACGGTGTCACTGACGGCAAAAATGGCATCGCAATGAATCGCCTGGCGCACAATGGCATGTTTGAAGTAGGAGGATTGCTCGCCAAAAACCGTATCCAGTGGCAAATGGGATTCGCGGGCGCGCAGGAGCGCGTTGTAAAAGCGCGTATCGTGACCTGCGTGGCTCTCCACCAGCAGCCGGGCCGTCGCCACTTCATGAGCGTAGAAGACCGTGCGCCACTGCTCCGGTTCATTCAACTGCGCCGCAAACGCGACCGGAAGTCCCAGCCATTCGTGGGCGATGATCACTCGCTCGTGAGGCGCAAGCCCCTCGTCAATCCCCAGCGCCTTGAGACCGGCAAAAAGCGGCTGGGCGATCGACATATAGAGGTTGTACTCGAAATCATGGTTGTAGCGAAAGCTCTCGACTCCGTAGTTTTCCCATACAAAGTAGCTGAATCTCTCCACGTGCCCCATGTGCGGACTGCTGGCATCGACCAGCAGTATCTCGTGCTCCACTTCTCCGAAGCGGCGCACCCCGTATAACAGGCCAACCTGAAAATCCCGCTCAACTGTCCGAAGTGCCTGCTGGACCCCCTCGTCCACATCGTAGAGAATCCCGTGCAGGCTGCTATAGCGGATCTGTACGCCGTTGCGCGGGTCGGTCAGCCGCTCCATCTGAACGGGATCCCAGCCGAACATCGGCCCGACCAGGATCGTCCTTCCGACCCGCTGGTTATATGATTTCGTACTCAGGATTCCGTCCAGTACCGAGCCAATACCGCCAACTTTCGCGCCAGCTTCATGCGTAGCGTGGACGGCAAGCGGGATGGAATGCGTCACAAGAACCTCCAGAAATAACCGGATTTCGCCCCCATCATAGCATAGGAAATCGACTGCCTGCGAATGAGATTCCCGTATCTGGGCCCCTTCAGCTTCTGACCTCAGACCACCGCAATTCCATTGCAGTTCAAATTGAGCAAAGGCCCATTCTATGCTAAGGTGGCGACCGGGTCCCCGCCTGCAAGTCGCAAAAGGACAATTGATGGAAGAAGAAAAAGTTGCGCAGCTGCAGCAGCAAAGCCGCCGGCTGACCTTGATATGCAGCCTGACGCTCCTGTTCGGTGCGCTTCTGTTGCGACTCGGCGCCCTTGACCCCGATTTCAGCGCCCGCCGCTGGCTCATGATCTCGGCCCTCACTGTGGCCGCAGTATTCTGGTTTCTGAGACGCGTCCTTCACCAGAATCATCCGCCTGGCCAGCAAGAGTTGTATGCCGATCTGGGTCCGGCCAACAGACTCACCATCTACCGCGGGCTTGCCTACGCGTGGATGGCCGGTTTCCTTCTGTTGCCAAGGCCCGGCGGTCTCCTGGATTGGCTGCCTGCTCTCCTCTATCTTGGGGCGAGTATTGCCGACGTTTTCGATGGCTATCTGGCTCGTAAGTCAGGGAGAGTGACCCGGCTTGGTGAAACGTTGGACATGGAATTCGACGGCTTCGGCGTTCTCTTGGGCAGCGCCCTGGCCGTCCAATATGGACAGTTGTCCCTGATTTTCCTTCTGGTAGCCTTTGCGCGTCCGCTCTTCGTCTGGGGTATGCTGTTGCGAACACGCATGGGGCTTCCCAACCATCCGATGACCGACAGCGATCAGCGGCGCATCATGGCCGGCCTGCTGATGATCTTTCTGTCCACCGTGTTGTGGCCTATATTCGAGCCCCCCGTGACCTATGCGGTTGGCGCAGTCTTCGGAGGCGCAGTAACGCTCAGCTTCATACGCGACTGGCTCGTCACGATCGGCTGGCTGCGGCCGGAGCAACCCGCGTACATCTTCTGGCGCGCCCGCCTCAAACTGATGGCTTTCACCTGGACGCCCGTCATTCTCAGGGTCGCCGTCGCCCTGCTGGTCTCTCTACTGGTCTCGAGCCTTCTCGCATCAGGCACGGCTCTGCCAGCCTCGCTGAACTGGCCAATCGCCGTTGTCGCCGCCGCCGCAGGCCTGACGGCCCTGGTCGGCATAGGCGCCAGGACGTCCGCCGGCATTGTCAACGCTGCCGCCTACCTGTTCTTCGTCTCTGGCGGACAGGCCTGGCTGGGTCTGACGCTGCTCGTCCTCTCATCCCTCCTGCTCATTCTTGGCAGCGGCAAATTTACGCTCTGGGTACCCGAGGAACGCTGGCTACGCGTCGGAGCCGCCAACTCATAACTCATGGCAGGCAGCTCCGTCAGCCGCAGTTCAAGCTCGTGTAAATCGTTGAAGTCTCCTTGCAACCTGCCGTTCCCCCTTAGGGACACCCCTGGCGGGTGCCGGGAGGCTTCTCAATTACCCAGGTCAGACAGAATTCGACGGCCCCGGTATCTCCTCGAGAGCCTCCAACCACAGCCCAAAAAACTGGCATTGTAAGAAACGCCAGTCTATGCAATGATATTGACTAATCTCTTCCCACTGCGGTAGAAAACTTCAGCCGGACTCAGTGAAGGAGAAATACGATCATGGAAGATCTGAGCTCCTTGAGTTCACAGTCAAAACGCATTATCGGCCTGGTACTTCTGACAGGTCTGATCCACCTGTTCGTTGGCATCCAGAGTCAGTTTATTCTGGTCTTGAACGGACTTGGCTTCTTCGCCCTGGCCATCGGTCTCTATCTTCTCCCTCAGCTGGCAAGCTGGAGAAACCAGATTCGTTGGGTATTGATAGCCTATACCGGGATAACAATCGTCCTTTACTTTGTACTCTTCCCGCAGCCGTTGGACTACGGGCTCGGCTTGGTGACGAAGGCGATAGAAGTCATCCTGATAGTGCTCCTTTTCCTGCCATCGAGGTAACATTATGCGCATCGAGGACCTTGAAACTCCCATCGGCATCGTCGATCTGGACCGCCTTTCGGCCAATATCGAGTGCCTTCAGAGCTACCTGGCCAGCCACGACATCGATAACCGCCCCCATATCAAGACACACCGTATTCCTGCCATCGCCCATATGCAGATGGAGGCAGGCGCGGTCGGCATCACCTGCCAGACTCTCAGCGAGGCGGAGGTCATGTGCAGCTCGGGGATCAGAGATATCTTTCTGCCCTATAATCTGCTCAGCAAGACGAAACTCAGACGCCTCATGCTCCTGTCGCGGCGGGCTGAGATGAGCGTGACAGCTGACTCCGCCCGAACTGTAGCCGGATATGCAGAAGTCGCTGCCCAGGAGGGCGCCGTCCTTCCAGTCCTGATCGAAATGGATGGAGGCTATGAGCGTTGCGGTGTGACCACGCCGGAAGGTGTCCGCGAACTGGCCCGGCAGATCGACAGCGCATCGCATCTGCATTTTGGCGGGCTGATGGTCTACCCTTCAAACCCTGAGTCGAATGCCTTCATGGGGGAGGCGAAGATGCTGCTGGCCAGGGACGGGTTGGTTGTCGAGCGGGTCAGCGGCGGCAGCTCTTTCGTCATGTGGCAGGCCCACGAGTTTACCGAAATGACGGAACACAGGGCCGGCATGTACGTCTACGGCGACCGCAACCTGGTCGATGCCGGCGCCATGAAGCTCGCAGACTGCTCCTACCTTGTCCTGGCCACCGTCGTCAGCCGTCCGACCGACGACAGGGTCGTACTCGATTCGGGGAGCAAGTCGCTCGCCGCGGACAGCGCCCGCAAGTCGCCGGGACACGGCCTGATCGTAGAGTACCCGCAAGCGGAGATATTCAAGCTATCCGAGGAACATGGCCACGTGGATGTGTCGCGCTGTGACCGCAAGCCGGAGATTGGAGAACGGGTCAGCGTTCTCGTCAATCACTGTTGTGTCTCCAACAATCTTTTCCCGCGTGTTGTCGGACACAGAAAGGGCGAAGTTGAGCTGGAGTGGCCGGTCCTGGCAAAGGGATGGTGAAAAAGGGTATGCCGGGGGCGGTCGTATCGGTATTTCTTCTGACGAAAGGCTGCCAACAGCTATAGGACGCAGGAGTCCGTCAGAAAGTGATGCCAAGCAGACTGGGCGCGACCACGATGCCGAGGTATGCAAGCAACAGAATGACCAGCGCCAGGCGGATTTTGCCCCAGCTGCTCAGATTGCTGAACCAGCCACCGCCGTCCGGATAAGGTCGACCGGCAGGGGGTGGCAAGTCATCGGTTGGCGTAGTCTCACGTCGTCCGGGAGCAAAACCTGGCGGCGCCTCCATTGAGGGTTCGACGCTCGGCCGCGGCGGTTGTCCCGAATGGACTTCCTCAGTCCCGGCAGGCTGGCTCAGTATGCGGTGCAGGTCTGTGGCAACCGAGGGTAAGCGGGATTTGAGAAACTCCAGCCCAGGATATTCAACGTAGAGCAGGTCTACTTCGGTCTCGGAGAACGCACTCTGGCCATAAGGCTCGTCTGACAAAATCGCCTTCTCCCCAAAAACCTCGCCGTCGCCGCGGGTCCAACTGCCGGCGCCGTTCAACAACTGTAGTCGGATAACACCCCTTTCGATGAAATAGAGCGCATCGCTGGGCGCGCCGGCACGGAATACCTGCTCACCGGGCCTCAGATGGGCCTGTTTCAAGTGGCGTGCCACTTCCCTTAACTCATCGACGTCAAGGTTGGCCAGCAAGGGGAAGCGGCGCAGCCTCTCCACGGTCACTTGCTCATGCCGGGTGGCAGGGGGCTGGTCGGCTGCCTGGTCGAGTGCCTCTCTAATGGCAGGAAGCCGTCTCACCAGCTCTTCAAGATCCGATCTGTAAAGGACCCAAAGATTCGTATTGCGAATGGCGGTGGCGTTTTCCCTCCGGTCCTCGCCAGTCAGCAGGCTCATGGCGCCAAAATAGCTGCCTACGTCAACCCGGGCCAGCTCCTGCAGTACTCCACTTTCATTTTCGGCCGTCAGTTCCACCTCTCCGTCATCGACCAGAAACAGAGCGTCGCTGCTGTCTCCGAGTCGGTAGATCGACTCGCCTGACGGTACATGCTGTAGTACCAGTCTCTGTGCAACCGCGTGCAAACTTGTGGGTTCCAGCTTGCCAAAAAGCGGCGTCTGGGCCAGCCGAACCACCGCTTGGGTCTGGTCGATCAGACTGAGGCGGCTGCGACTGTGCCGGCCTAGGGCCCGGCGCAAGTGCGGATACTGGCTGCTCAGATTGTGGAAGGTAGCTGCGGGCAGCGACCAGATCAGGCAGTCGTCTACTGAAAACGCGCTTGCATCGTACGTCTTATTTGTCAGCAATGGTAGGACGCCGAAGAGGTTTCCCGGTTCAATCAAGCTTGCCGTCGGGCTTGGCTCCTCCGGCGTGGGAGAAGGCTGCAACTCCAGCGCGCCTCTCTCCAACAGGTAGAGTGCCTCTGCCTGTTGGCCGGTCTGATAGAGGAAACTGCCTCGCTGCAGCTGGCGGGGCTGCATACTCCGTGCCATTGGCCCAATCACCCGGTGAGGAAGTCCCCCCAGCGCCCGCGTTCTGACGAGCTGCTCTACCAGGTAGTCCTCCAACTGCGAAATCTGCTCGCCAAAATTCTGGCTGAGTTTGATTCCGATACCGTTCTGCCGCTGCAACAGTTGGCGCAGTTCCGAGTCGGGCAAGGACCACAAGTGAACATCGGAGGCCGCCACCGCGCTCGTATTGTGGGCCAGACCTCGCAAAAACTCGGCCTCACCCAACAAACTTCCCGGGCCGAGCGTCGCCAGAACAGAGCCGTAAGAATCGAACAACCGGACGAAACCGTTCCGAATCAGGTAAAGGTCACTGCAGTTCTCATCACTGCGAAAGATGGTGGCCCCGCCCGGCTGACTTTCTTCGCGCAGGATTGACACGATTTCTTCCAGCTCTGTTTCTGATAAATCGTGAAAAAGGGGTGTCGCGCGCAAGAATTCGACAGACATGCTAACTCCTTTCAGGCACGGCAGTGCAGCCAAAGACAACCTTTATTGTGCCAGAATGACCAAACAAACTCCAATGAGTCTTTTGCGGTGGCATCACAGAAGTTTCCGAGAGCATTGCATTTCCCCCAATGTTCCACCCAGTCCTCTTCCCACAGGCGGGGAGATCGACCGAACGATCTGCCTGAACACAGCAAAGCCGAATTCAATAAGGCAGTTCAATCCAGTCTTGAGAACCGCGGGATGGCAATGGTAGGATGCTTTAGGCATAATGGAGAAACGGCCACGCGCCTGATATAATGAATGGCAATTGGGATGAAGTGTAAGAAGCGGAGGGATGCAAAACGGTCTGCCGCCACTGCAGACCGTCAGAGAAACAGTGTTCTCCCCACCATGGGCCCACCTCTTTCCTGGCTTACAGGGGGATATTTTGCCTGAATCCTGCTCTGTTCGAGCGGGGAATGCCTACAACAAACTGGTGCCGAAGGTGGGAGTCGAACCCACACGGGTTTCCCCACACGAGTTTGAGTCGTGCGCGTCTGCCTATTCCGCCACTTCGGCATGCTAAAATTATAGCGGGTAGGGTCAATCAGAGTCAAATAACCGGCAAATGCACTTATCGTTCGATTCTGGAAATCCATTCGCATTTGCCTTTACTTAGAGCGGGCCGCGCGGTTTCGCGGCGAGCAGGACACAGTTCTTCGCTCGCCTTAATCCAGTGTGGCCCGCCGTACAGGTGTCAGAGCAGACTGTTCATGGACCAGGACAATTTGATAGAACGCTCGCTACAGGGAGACCTGGAGGCGTTCAACCAATTGGTTATCGAATACCAGGGTCTTGCCTACGGTGTCGCCTATCGCTTGATGGACGACCCCGATTCAGCCGCAGATGCCTTGCAAGACAGCTTTATCAAAGCCTTTCGAGCGCTTGAAAACTATCGCGGCGGCAACTTCAAGAGTTGGCTGATGCGTATCGTTGTCAATACCTGCTACGATCATCTGCGAAGCAGGCAACGAAAGCGCACCGAGAGCCTCGATGACATGCCCGTGGAAGACGAGTATGTCACTGTCCTGACGGATCGCAGTGAAACTCCCCATGAATACGCCGAGCGGAGAGAGCTTCAGGCACTTATCGGTTCGGCTATCACCTCGCTACCCGAGGTCCTGCGCACCGCCATCGTTCTGCGTGATGTCGAAGGGTACGCATATGAGGAGATCGCGGAGATCACCAGCGCTGCCGTGGGTACAGTTAAATCCAGAATTAATCGTGCGCGCGGAAGAGTGCGCGACTATCTGAGCAAGAACGCGGAACTTTTGCCTGCGGTCTATCGTCATTCATTGGAGTAGGGGTGAACTGTATCCTCTTCCGATTGCCAGTGTAGCTGCAAGAATTTAGCTTCATTCAGAGAAAATGGCGGTCAGGCGGTGAAGAACGATTAGGTATTCAAGCCAGGACGTCGGCAAAAAGAGCAAGTGAAATATGGATCCTCAAGACCTGAATTCGGTAGATGAAGATCTGGTTGCAGCCTACGTAGACGGTGACGTTACAACTGAAGAACGTCAACGCGTCGAAGCTGCCATGGCGGCCAGCGAGCAGGTCGCTTGGGAAGTGAATACGCTGCGCCAGACCGTCCAACTGTTGCAGGAAGTGCCGAGTGTGCCCCTCCCCCGATCATTTACTCTGACCGAAGATCAGGTCGCGGACGTGCTGCAAGAGCGCCGCAGTCTGGCCAGAGTTGAGGCGCCGCCTCCCAGTCAGGTCGATTCTCCTGTAGATACAGCCTGGCAGCAGTTCCTGAGATTCCTTAATGGCGGCGATCTGGCACTCCGCAACGCAGCCGCGCTGGCCGCGGTCCTTCTGCTGCTGGTTTTTGTCGCTGAGTTTCAGTTGCAACGGACCCAGCTTGGGCCGGCCCCTGGCAACACCGCGCAGCTCTCGAGCACTCCCTCAACAGCCCAGGAGACGGCGGCGGACAGCTCCTTGTCAGAACAAACTGATCCAGGCGCCGGGAATTCGCAGGCGACCGCAGATGAAGGGTCCGGGCAGGAGGACGACGATCCTGTCGTCGGCGTGATGAGTACCGGAGGAGAGGAACAGAGTACCGCCGGCTCGGAGCAGGAGCCCGTTGCCGCCGCGCCAGTGCAGCCCGAGACAAATTCTCCGGCTGCCGGGTCGGGCCAGGAACAGCTCACCGGAAGCAACGACGCAGATCCTTCAGGACAACTCTGGGTTACTATCTTCAGGTATGCCCGAATCCTTCTTGTCCTGGCAGTGATCGTGCTCTGGCTGCTCAGCCGGACAAGAGCCAGTCGCGGCCGTGCCTGAACTCCCCGAAGTTGAGACCTATGTACGGGCGCTTGAACCTCTGCTGACTGGTAAGACTATTCTGACTGCTGAGGTGCGCTGGCCCCGCACGATTGCCTTTCCTGAAGCCGCCCGCTTTACGGACCTGGTCCGCGGGCGGCGTTTTGCTTCCTTTGGACGTCGCGGCAAATACATGCTGCTCGGATTGGACAGCGGAGAAACACTCATTGTCCACCTGCGCATGACTGGCGAACTGCGGCTTCTCGCTCCTGCGGAATCGGATTCAGGGTCGGCGGTGAACCCTCCGGACAAGCACACACACGTTCTTTTCGCACTGGATACGGGGGAGGTGTTGAGATTCCGCGACATGCGCAAGTTCGGTCGAATCTGGTTAGTCGAGGATACGGCGAGCGTAGTCGGAAAGTTGGGTCCCGAACCCCTGGAGGAAGCCTTTGTCCCCCAGACCCTTGCCAAGAGTCTGGCCGGACGCAAGGCAAACATCAAAGCGCTCCTGCTCAATCAGACCGTGCTTGCCGGAGTGGGCAACATCTACGCTGATGAATCGCTGTTCCTCGCCAGGATCGACCCGCGGCGCGCCGGAGGCTCACTGAACCTTGAGGAGATAGAACGTCTTCACTTGGCTCTGAGGGAAGTGCTGAACGCGGGGATTGAGAACCAGGGAAGTTCACTGCAAAACTATGCTCCGCCTACAGGAGCAAAGGGCGGATTTCAGGAAAAGTTTCAGGTCTTCCGCCGCGGCGGCGAGCCGTGCTTCTGTTGCGGAGCCCCTATCAACCGCACCGTTCTGGGCCAGCGCAGTACCCATTTCTGTCCGGACTGCCAGAAGTAGGCGTCAACCCCTGTCCTGCCCAGACGCGGCCGCAGCAAGTGTGTACGGCCGCCGACCCACTGCGCAGGGTTTGCTGCGGCGCCTTACCCCCGTTGTCCTGGCGTGTGGCGCCGCTTCGTCTCGGCCAGTTCCTCCTCCAACTCTGCCTTCCGCTTCAGCTCAGCCTCTTTACCCTCGGCAAGTGCCCGGTCCCAGCGTGACTGGTATTTGGCGTCAAAGGTAGTCGCTCGCGATGGCCCGAAAACATAGGCCACCGCGGCGCCCACTGCAGCGCCCAGAATCAGTCCGACAACAAGGTTTTCAGACTTGCCCAATTCTCACGCTCCCTGTCCGCCCTGGAACCTTCACACGGCCCGCAGATGCTGCGCCGCTGGAAAGCTGGAATCCCAGGTCTGGTCTTAACCAACAGTCCCGTCAATGACCGTAACGTCCTGAGGCTCCTGAATCGGGACCGGCTTAAGAGTCTCTTCTTCCTCCGGCAGCAGCAGACCGGTCAGCACGTATACCAATACGCCTGTCCCGATGCTTCCGATGGCGAAGGCAACCCAGATCAGCCGCACCAGATTGGCGTCCAGCCCAATTGCCCTGCCGATGGCGCCGCACACGCCGAAGAACATGCGGTCCTCCCGGCTGCGCTTCAGAGGAATACTGGATTTGGCGCGGCGCAGACCTTCCTTGGCCGATTCGCGGTTCAAGCTGGATGCCGCCCGCGTTTTGCCTTCCTGTACCTTTTCGCGGGCGCTGAAGAATCGACTGCGCCACGTTCTCTGATTCTTCAGTAGAAGGAATCCGGCGCCGATCAGCAACACCGGCCAGAAGACCAGCCCCATCACACCCCAGAAGACGTGCCACAAGGCCGGCAGAATGCCAAGATTCGCCAGTAGCCAGAGCACGCCGGACGCAACCAGCAAGAGTCCGGCACGGCCTACATTGCGTTCGTTCAGCTCCAGTGCCGCCGGCGCACGCTGACCCGCTTTCGCGGTACCAACGGGAAGAAGGAGCCACAACGCGGCGTATGCCAGCAGTCCGGTGCCGGCCGTACCGAGCGTCAGTACCACCCACATGATGCGAACAAGCACCGGATCGATTCCGAAATAGTCACCTAAGCCGCCACAGATCCCGCCAACCATCTTGTCTTCGGGGTGACGAAATAGAAATGTGTCCCGACTCTCTTCTGCTCCGGCAGACTGCTCACTCTCTACCGTTTCTACCGGCACGGCTATCTCCTCCGTCGGCTGCCCGGCCTCCGGCGCTGAAATTTCCTGTTCTTCCGGCCCAACTGCCTGTTCAGGCTGGCTCGGCATACTTTCATTCATGGCTGACTCCTTGGGAACTTGGGTACCGGCCGTTTCACCGTCTATCGCGGCTCGATGCACTCTCTAAGAAACTCTACGCAGCCTCCAAAGAAAAGTTTCGCAGGGCCTCCGGGACTCGAAAGCACCGCGCGTGCCATGCCCATCAAATGCCGTATTCAGCCTGCCGTGCCCTAACCCGCAGCTCCCCTTCCTGAGTAGACCTTCCGATAGGCCTTCATTTTCCGACGCGCACCTCCCGGCCCTCTTCGTGGCTGCGGTAGATGCCATCCAGAATCTCCTGTACCTGCAGCGACTGTTCAGCCGGAACCGGAGACGGCGCGCCGTCCTTGACCGCCTTGGCAAATTCAACACATTCCAAAGCGTGAGGTTCCATTTTGTCCTGGGTCAGTTGCAGAAAGCGGTTCGAAAACTGTTTGGTCTGGTAGTTCGTTTCGAGGATCTTCGTGGTGGGCCAGTGGCATCCGCCTTCTGTGCCATAGAGCCAGATCTGCGTGTCCTCGCCCGGCGTGTCATGATGAAGCAGCCAGCTGGTCTCCAGAACAAGCGTCGCGCCGTTTTCGAAGCGCACAAAAGCCGCCGCAAAATCCTCCACGTCCATGTCCTGGGGCACAGGGGCCAGTTTCCAGGCGCTGAATGCCCCTTCTCTTAGAGCTAGAGGCGCCTTGGCTACACCGGAAACCGCCACCGGCTGGGGGTTGTCCATCAGCCAGAGTGTCAAGTCCAGAATGTGGACGCCGACATCGATCGTTGGACCCCCGCCGCTGTGCTTTTTGTAGATGAATCCGGGCCGGACTGGCAGCCAGCCTCGGCGCAGCATCCAGCTGCGGGCATGGTATACCTCACCCAGCGTCCCCGTACTCAGTTCCGCCTTTAGCGCCTGCGAATCCCCTCTGAAACGAAAATGCTGGGCCGTCATCAGAAGC
Source organism: Caldilineaceae bacterium SB0664_bin_27 (assembly GCA_009838625.1). Lineage (GTDB taxonomy): Bacteria > Chloroflexota > Anaerolineae > Caldilineales > Caldilineaceae > Bin5. Next base: position 677 of record VXRG01000130.1, on the reverse strand, counting down.
TTGCCGGCACTGTCCCGCGCCTCGATCATCTGCCGAATCTCCCCGGGTGTCGGCGCCAGGGGCTTTTCGCATATCACGTGTTTTCCGGCGTTCAGCGCCGCGATCGCGATCGGGGCATGGTACCGGTTCGGCGTGCAAACATCGATAATGTCGATGTCTGGGTCGTTAAACAGCTCGGCCGGGTCGCTCGCCAGCTTCTTCACGCCGTAAAGCGCGCCCCACCTTTCCAAGGCCTCCGCTGAAATATCGCTTCCCGCGACGACCTCTGCCTCCTCCGAAGCGGCCCACCCTGGCATATGTGACCTAGCAATCCCGCCTACCCCCACTACACCTACTTTCAGAATCTTCGACACTCCTGTTTCCTTTCAATCCTTGGCACTGGCCGCGCAGCTAACGACAATCGTTGAATCTTCAGACATAGAGACTTCGGGAACTGAAAAGCTTCTCAGATCATAGCACGTAAAGCCAGTGGACTCAATCACTTTCAGCCTCCGTGTGCATCCCAGATTCATTTGAGGTCGTTGTCTGAATCGGGATTTGCCATCATTCTGCAGGAACTCGCCCGTTCCATTCAACGGCCCATTAGTGAAGCACAAAAGGATTTTGGCACGATATGGCACATTTTGGCACAATATGGCTCGTTTTTTGGGTATCTCCCCTTTTTCTCAATGGCCCGC
>VXRG01000096.1 GCA_009838625.1 Caldilineaceae bacterium SB0664_bin_27 | reverse complement strand
ACTACCAAAATCAGCCGCTCAGCCGCTGCGGGTTGGCATCTTTCGGACACATTCGCGACCGCATCCTGCCGCCATCCGTATAGTGAATTGACGGGGAAAGTTTGGGAGTCGGCTGAAAGTGTGCTAAACTGATTCAGTACCGGCTGAACCATGCGCCATGGTATTCCAGCGATGGTTTGGCTCTTTAATCGCTGTTGGCGACCCACCAGAGAAAGGTTGAATTCAGACGTCGCTTCTTGAGATTCTCTGGTACAAGAGGAAAGGAGTTCGGGAGTACCACATGAGCATTTCGACGGAAGAAAAGACCAAGATCATTGAAGAGTACCGGACTTTCGAACAGGACACCGGTTCCCCTGAAGTGCAAGTTGCGCTCCTGACAACGCGCATCAATGCCCTGACCGAACACCTGCAAGCGCACAAACACGACGAAGGCTCGCGACGAGGCCTGTTGAAATTAGTCGGTCAGCGTCGCCGCCATTTGGCATACTTGGCAAGAAAGGATGTGAACCGCTATCGCCAGCTGATTGAGAGGCTGGGTCTACGTCGATAAATGGCATTGATGGGGCGTACTACAGGAGTTTTCGCCCCCCAGCCATAGCTGCTCGCGCCGGGTAGCTGCCACAGCCGAAGCCTCTCTGTCCCATTTGAGAAAGGCTGGTGACCGCTCCCGGCAGTTTGGAATGTAGTTCGTGCTTGACGGCGCGACACTGAGAAAGACAAATACTGCCACCAGCCGCTCGCAGATGCACTCTTTGCAAAGTGCACTGTCTTTGGCAGATACTGCCACCGGGGTCCGGCATTGGAGAATGGACCGAAGCCTTCGCTGAAAGAGCCGTTCTCGCTCGTAAACGGGCGCTTCGATCCGTTCTCCAGTTCCGCACCTCGAATCAGTGCGCAGAGAATTCGCCGGAATGATGAATGCCAAGTAGCATCGCTTTCCATGCAGACCAGCGATTTCGTTTGCGGGTGGCGGCAACGCCGGATGCGTTGCCGGTTTCGGTATTCACATGAGCCGGTGGCCCCACCTGCCCGACCCTCCTCCCAGGAGGGCGCGGCGAAATTCAATTCGAGGTGAACAGAGATGGAAGAAACAAGATTGTTTGAAGGCGCCCGTGTCTACTCAACGACTTTGGGCGACAAAGAGATCAGCATTGAGACGGGCATTCTTGCCCAGCAGGCAGGCGGCGCGGTAACTGTTCGTTGCGGAGACACGGTCATTCTCGCAACTGCCACGATGGACAGGGGCGTGCGGCCGGGAATCGGCTTCTTTCCTCTGACCGTCGACTTTGAAGAAAAACTCTACGCCGCCGGACGCATCCCCGGCAACCTCTTCCGCCGCGAAGGCCGTCCAAGTGAACAGGCGATTCTTCTCTGCCGCCTGGTGGACAGGCCGCTGCGCCCCCTCTTTCCCAAAGGCATGCGCAACGAGGTACAGATTATCCTCACCGCGCTCAGCTCGGACAACGAGCATCTGATCGACCCGCTTGCCATAATCGCCGCTTCAGCTGCTCTCTCCATTAGCGATATTCCCTGGGCCGGGCCGGTTGGCGCGGCTTCTCTCGCCTATGTGGACGGCGAGCTTGTCGTCAATCCTACCGCTTCCGATATGGAGCTTAGTACACTCGGCCTGCAGGTCGCCGGCACCTCCGACAATATCCTTATGGTGGAAGCGGGCGCCGACGAGTTGCCGGAAGATATCATGCTGGATGGACTGCGCATGGCCTATGAATCAATGCAGCCGGTAATCCAGACGATACAACAGATGCAGGCTGAGATTGGGAAAGAAAAGTATACGGACCACCCTGTCTTTGAGGCGGCCGAGGACACGGTCGAGAAGGTCAACCAACTGGCGCGTGACAAGGTAATGACAGCGGTAAGTGGAACGACCGACCGCGACGAACGCAAGGCCCGTCTCGCCGAGGTCCGCGAAGAAACGATGGAGGCTCTGGCAGAGCCGATCGGTGCAGGCGAAGTCGACGCCGGGGATGTGGACGACGCGCTGGACAGTTTGCATAAGGAGGCCGTTCGCAGGCGCATCTTGGAAGAGAGCGTCCGGCCCGACGGCCGCGACCCCCACACTGTACGCCCAATTCAGGTACAGGTAGGAAACATCCCACGTGTCCATGGCAGCGGTCTCTTCATGCGCGGGGAGACACATGTCCTGACGATCGCGACACTGGGTACGCCTGGCGACGCCCAGCGCCTCTACACGTTGCAGCCGGAAGAAGAAAAGCGATATATCCACCACTACAACTTCCCACCCTATTCGACGGGTGAGGCCTACCCCATGCGCGGGCCAAAACGCCGCGAAATCGGTCACGGCGCCCTGGCCGAAAGGGCATTGCAGCCGGTAATACCCGACGAGTTTCCTTACACCTTGCGACTGGTTAGCGAGGCTGTCAGCAGTAACGGCTCTACCAGTATGGGTTCGGTCTGCGGCAGCACGCTGGCGCTTATGGACGCCGGTGTTCCGATCGATGCGCCGGTTTCCGGAATTGCAATGGGCCTGGTCCAGGATCAGGATTCCGGAGATTATGTGGTCCTGTCCGACATCCAGGGGGTGGAAGATCATCTCGGCGATATGGACTTCAAAGTCGCCGGCAGTGGACACGGAATCACCGCCCTGCAGATGGACCTTAAGATTAAGGGGTTGGACTTTGAGATCCTGCGGATCGCCCTGGAGCAGGCACGGCAGGGGCGCTTGCACATCTTGGAAGAGATGCTGGCATTACTTCCTGAAGCCCGGGAGGATCTCAGCCCCTATGCACCTCGAATCCTCACCGTAAGCGTCGACCCGGAGAAGATCGGCAAAATTATCGGCCCGGGCGGCAAGACAGTTCGTGCTCTACAAGAACGTTACGAAGTCAAGATCGATATCGACGACGACGGGTCGGTGTTTATCTCAGGCCTCAACGGTCTGGCAGCCGAAGAAGCCCGCCGCGAAATCGAATCTCTGACCGAAGAGGTCGAAATTGGCAAGATCTACACCGGCCAGGTCGTGAGAGTTGAAGCTTATGGCGCTTTTGTCAACTTGCTTCCTGGGGTGGATGGTTTGGTGCATATCAGCCAGCTGGCGGACTACCGGGTCAACAATGTGGAGGAAATCGCAAACGTCGGCGATGAACTCACAACCATGGTGATCGATATCGATCCGGCAGGCAAGATTCGCTTGAGCCGTCAGGCTGTACTGGAAGGTTGGAGTGCAGAAGAAGCTCGTGAACGCGACCGTGGAGGACGCCGCGGCGGCGGCGGCGGCCGCGAACGGGAACGCGGAGGACGAGGAGGCGGCCGCGAACGGGACCGCAGCATGAGAAACGGTGGCCGCCCCCGCAGGTAAACAGCGGTAGCCCCCCAGAGGGCCAGTTTGTGGGCTCATTCGATCGATGAAGATGTCGACTCGAAACCAGGAAGCCAAGTCCAGTCGTCGTGAACTGCTGCCTGCGGATCATCCGCAGGCAGGCGTTTCCCCTGCAGAACAGTCGAGTCGGCTCGGCCCTGGGGGGGCAGTGGCGTCCACCGGGTCCGTCGATCCAGCGGTTGGCGGGTCCCTCCCCGCTTCGCAAAACATGACCACCGCTGCTGCCATCGTTTCTACGCTAAAAGAAGTCTTACAGATCGTTCTCCCTGCCATCTTCCTGGCAGCTCTAATTCATCTCTTCCTGGCACAAGCAACGATTGTGCGCGGGCAGAGTATGCAGCCGAACCTTCGTCCGGAGGAGCGGCTGATTATGGAAAAGCTGAGTTACTACTTTCAGGCCCCCCGACACAACGAAATTGTCGTCCTGGATATGCCCGAGTCGCGGGCGCTGATAATCAAACGCGTTGTAGGCATCCCTGGAGAAACGGTTGAGATTCATCAGGGTCGCCTCCTTGTCGACGGTCGTGAATCGGTCCCAACAATGGTCGTCAAGCAAGACCTGCAGGCCCGCACGGCCGCCGAAGACGGACGGACAGCCCCTGGCTTTGGGAGCTTCCACTCCGACTACGGCCCCGTCACGCTGGCAGAGGACGTGTTCTTCGTTCTGGGCGACAACCGTGACAATAGCAACGACAGCCGCACTTTTGGTCCGGTGCATCGCGACTACATCAGGGGCCGCATCTGGGTTCGTTACTGGCCGTTGACGAGATTTACCATTTTCAGATAGTCTGAACTGTAATCTGCTTGAGGCGCCGCCCGCGCAGAGGTTTTCAGCGGCATGAGGCGTGCGCCTCTCTGCATCTCTTAAGAGTATGAATACAAAGAAGTGGAGTACGACCACAAAAATAGTGGTTTCATCGCTCCTCGGCCTGCTGGCCCTGCTTCTCCTCTACGCGTTCCGGGTGATGATCCAACCGACGATCATTGCCCTCCTGCTGACTTTTGTCCTCTATCAGCCGGTAAGTTGGGTGCAGCAGCGCACCGGCTGGAGCCGGGCCACCTCGATCGTTGCCGTCTATCTGCTGGTGATCCTCATTCTGATTATTGGGCCGATAATCTTCGTGCCCCGCGTGGTCTCATCGGTTGAATCTCTACTCGTTCTGCTCGAGACCATGGTCACCGACCTGCAGTCGGCCGCTTCAGGTCCCCTCCTGCCCATCTTCGGATACAGCCTCAACATCAACGACATTCTGCAACAATTAGGCACCGTAATTCAGAATGTACTTTCGCAGGCCGGCACCGGTGTCCTCGGACTTGCAGCCACCTTTACTACCGGAGTCTTGACCACCATCTATGTGCTTGTGCTGGGTTTTTGGTTGCTCAAAGACATAATCAAGTTACAGCGCATGGTGATGAACGCTCTGCCGCCGGAATACCGGGATGATGTCCAGCGCATGACCCAGGAACTGGGCGAAATCTGGATGGCATTTCTACGCGGGCAGCTGGTTTTGGGCCTTGTGGTTGGGTTCATGACCTGGATCATCATGTCGATAGTCGGTCTGCCCAATGCAGCAGCCCTGGCTCTTCTCGCCGGCGTCCTCGAATTCCTGCCAACCGTGGGTCCTGGAATCAGCGGTGCTATCGGCACTCTTGTGGCGCTCTTGCAAGGTCCGACCTGGCTCCCGATTGGCAATATCCCTTTCGCCGTTATCGTCCTGATCCTGTACGTCATCATAACCCAGGTCGAAAGCGTCTATCTGATTCCCCGCCTCGTCGGGCGCCGCGTGCGCCTCCATCCTGCCGTCACCTTTACCGGCATCATCAGCGCCGCTCTCGTTTTTGGAGTCCTGGGCGTGCTTCTGATTACGCCGACAATTGCCAGCGTGCGCGCCCTCTTGGGTTATGTCTTCCGAAAACTGCGAGATCTGGAGCCATTCGAGTCTCAACAACAGCAGAACGAGATTCAGATTCCCGGGCTGATCGGCGGCCACTGGATCGAGGGAATCGTTTTTGATCTTGATGGCACTCTGACCCATCTTGACTGGTCTCTGGCAACTGAGCTGGCCCAGCGCTTTGATCGGTTCGAGCAGTTCTGGCCCCGGGACAGGCGTGAGCAGTTTTTCCGTCGCTTTATGGCATGGATGGAAGGGCCTTCCCTGGCAATCATAGGCCTGCTCACCTGGCTCAGGCTGCACGAAGACGCGCGCCGGCTTACGCGCCGTATGCAACGCGTGAGGGGCTTCCCCCCCAGTGAAGCTCAGACTCTTCGCGATGGCGTGCCTGAACTGCTCTTGGAGTTGCGGCAACAATACAAAGTGGCGCTGATTACGAATCGTTCGCGAAACGAGCTGGACTCCTTCTTCCAGCAAGCCGAACTGCCCGACGACCTGTTTGACGCAATCGTCACCAGAGACGACCTGCGCAAGCCCTCCCCTAACAGCGAAGGACTGTTGAAGGTGTTGGAGATTCTCAATCTTCCCGCAGACGCATGTCTGGTCGTTGGTGATACGGAACTCCAACTGCGCGTCGGCGAGGCGGTCGGCGCGGTTCAGGTTGGTCTCCTGTGCGGCATGGGCGCGACGCAGAACTTCAGCAACGCAGACCTGATCCTGGAGACGCCGACTGACCTGATCGGCTACCTGAATCGTCCGCAAGTGATGGAGAGGCTGTGGTCTTGAGACAAGGGCAGAGTCAACGGCTTACCGCGCCTGGCCTTGGTAGGCGATGGATGGCTTAAGCAAGACATTCTCTCGACGATGAGTTTTTGCCAGGTCGGTCAGAATTGCCGGCTTTGGCAGGCGTTTCGCTTCCTCTCCTTTCCTCCGCAACAGTTCCTGTCAATAGTTGAACGAGGTCCCTCCGACATTTTCCGGGCAATTAAATCCCTGACGTAGTTTCCTCTGAATAAAGTCCCCATTTCTTCGGTACTGTGTCGAAAAAACCTATGCAGGTGTCCGAGTTTGGAAATCTGCCTTCTGGAACTCATGTTACGAATCCCTTTACCAAATGACTATATAACACACATCAGGGCGCTAGAGTCTGGAGGAGATATGTTCACAAGATATTCGAAAATCGTCATAGTTTGGGCCATCGCTCTCCATGCTTCGCTTGTAGTAGTCAACAACCTTACAGACTATGACTCGAACTACTGGTTCGTAGTTCACGTCCTCAAAATGGACACAACCTTTCCCGACAATCTGGGAACGTGGCGAGCGATAGACGCTTCGTCGGTGCACCATCTTCTCTACTGGGTCATAATTCTCGTTGAACTGGCGATAGCAGTACTCTGCTGGTGGGGAGGAGCCCGTCTTTTCCGGGCAAAAGGTGACGCCCTGAGCTTCAGTCAGGCCAAAGGCATCGCCATCGCAGGCCTGACTCTGGGAACCGTCCTGTGGTTTACAGGGTTTATCACCATCGGCGGGGAGTGGTTCCTGATGTGGCAATCGGATGTCTGGAACGGAAGTCAGTCAGCTTTTCGTCTGATCGTCGTCTTCGGAATCGCGCTCCTTTTCCTCACCCGGTCAGACGACGCTCTTGATGCCTGAACCCGCACTGGGACAGCCTGCATCGCGCCCGACTCCACCGGCCAGGCATTACACCCCCGTTCTACTTCAATTCCAATCTGTCCCGAGACTTTCTGACCCGCCTCTCCGTCCCGGCAGGTAGGCGCCAGTTCCCTCTTCCGTCTCGATCCACATCAGCTTCCCGTCGCTCCGGACATGGACGCGCCCCTCCAGGTCATTTCTCAGAACCAGCCGCCCGTCCAGTATCTCCAGCACCTCGGGGCTTGGGTGCCCGTAACGGTTTTCTGCACCGACCTGGATCACCGCTACGCTCGGGCCGACCGCCTCGACAAACGCTGCGCTGCTGCTGTGCTCGCTGCCGTGATGTCCTACCTTGAGCACGTGCGCTTCGATAGGTTGGCCCCCTTGCAGCAACAGCTTTTCACTGGGTCGCCCCGCATCGCCGGTAAGCAGCGCTGTGAATTCGCCGTAAACCAGCTTCAGAACCAGCGACCGCTCGTTCTTATCATCCTCATCGAAATTTTTCATTTTCACTTCGGGTGGCGGCCAAAGCACCCACAACGCAACGCCGTCACCGAGATCCAGCCAACCTCCCTGCTGAAGCCCTTCCACCGGCACGCCTGCTGCGCTGAGGGCTGACAGCCAGATCTCTGAGTCCTCGTGACCGCGCGTATTCTCGCTGTTAATCGCGCTACCGATCCTGAATCGTTCAGGCAGGTCCGTCTGGGCGCCCAGATGATCCCAGTCCGGGTGGGTTACGACCGCGTAGTCGATCCGTCTGTCCCAAAAGGGCATTACCGCGCCCAATTCCGCGTAGAGTTGCTGGCTGTCATCACCACCGTCGATCAAAACCTGGCGCCCGCTGGGTGTCTGGATAAAGATTCCGTCCCCTTGCCCTACGTCCAGGAAATGTACATGGAGCTGGCCGTCCGGCTGAGTCAAAGCGAACGACCACACCAGCCCCGCGACAGCAAAAGAGACGCCAACTGCCCAGTTCGCCTTCCTGAGGAATGCCAACCCTATGCGAGTCGATGCTTCCCGGTGAGGCAGAGCGGAAAACAGGATGGCCCTTCTCCAAATCCGGAGGAGAGAACTCAATATCGGTTTTCGCCAGTACAGCCCTAGAATGGCGGCATAGGTGAAAGCTGCGGCACTACCTCCGAACCAGTCGACTTCAACACTGGCGCCTTGGAAACTTGAGCTCCAGTTTACGACCATCGTCGTCCACCTCAGACTCGCGTATGGTATGAACAAAAGGAATTGCGCGATCTGTTCCAGGCCCGAAAGCCCCGCTGTCAAAGCAATACCTCCGAATATCATTATCCAGGGTTGAACGGGTGCGATCAACAGGTTTGCCAGCAAACTGATCATGCTGAGACGTCCAAAGTAAAACGCGATCAGTGGGAAAGTTGCTATGTTGGCAGCAAGGGACATAATCAGAGCATCGCGCAACAGGTCGCCGATCGAGCTGGGCATGAGGAACTCCGGCCCGGGACTACCGGGCAACGGCCCTGATCTGCGCAGGCGCGACATCAGCTGTTTCAGTAAGGAACTGAATCCACCGGTAAGAGCTGGGCCAATCAGGATCAGGCCGGCTGTGGCCGCGCTGCTTAGTTGAAACCCCACGTCCCAGAGCATGAGAGGATTCCACAGCGTCATCAACAAGCACGCCGCGGCGAGACTTACCAGGGCTGTGCTCCGACGCCCCAGCACCGTTGCAATTACAAACAAACTGCCCATTAGGGCCGCCCGCATTACTGCGGCGTCCCCTCCTACCAGGAGCGCGTAGAAAGCGAGCCCGCCCAGGGTCGGCCACAGTGCGCCGCGTTTCCCAAATGCCCAGATTCCCAGGGCCATAAGTACTCCGGTCACCAGCGTCACGTTGCTGCCGCTGATTACGATAACATGGCTCGTGCCCGTGAGGTTGAATTTGTCGTACAACGCCCGGGGAATGCCGGCTTCAATGCCCAATAGCATCCCGTTTGCCAGGGACGCATGAGGTTCCGGCAGCAGACGATTCAACAGCCTCTCGCCGCGATTGCGCACTCCGTAGATCAACTGAAGCGGGAAGCCCCCGCGTAACATTCCCGGCTGCGGCTCGATGCTCGGCCGCAGCATCAAACTGTGAATCTGCTTGCGTGCCAGGTAGGCCCGGTAGTCAAAGTCCTCGAAGACCGGAGGATAGGTCAATTCGCCTCTCACTCGCACGCTTTCACCGTAGCGAAAACGGTATACGTCCCCTGTCTGTATACGGAGCCGCCCGCTGACCTTCTTCCTCTCGCCGGAAAGCTCCAGGGACTCCACCTCAATGTCCAGGCGTCGGCGTCCGTCTCTCAGAACAGGGTAACTTGCCACATAGCCGTCTACAGCGACGCGCAGGCTACTGCTGTCTCTTTCGTCACTGTTGTAGTATGCCAATTGAGACGGACCCAGACAGGGTCGGGGCGTGTGCGAACCCAGGCGCAAAACGCCGCAAATGCCGGCGAGCGCAATCGCGCCGCTAAGCCAGCTGGAAAGAGACCCGCGCGGGGCCGCGAAACCGGCCGTCGCAGGCCAGCGCATGGGTTTCGCTGCTCTGACAATGACTCTGGCATCCATCCAAAGACAAACTGGAATGAGAGCCAGCGCTGCCATCCAATAGTGGTCGCCTATACCGCAGCCTGACCATCCCTTTTGCCAGAGAAACCGTCCGGCAGCTATGCCCACCAGGTAGGCGGTGGCAAGATAGAGTAACTTCACTTGATTGAGCCAAATGGAGATGCAACATTGGGCCGGGGCCAATCCGGCCGAGAGAATGTTACTCCATGTCTGAGTATTAAACTACATCGAGACGCTGGCCGTCGCTGAGGCAAGACAGCGGGTTGCTCTGTAGCAAGCACTTATAGACGGCAGGTTTTTCTCTCGACTTAATCTTGTGGTATAACTGAACCGGAGAAGGCTCCTAGTGATTTTCCCGATTCCCTCCTAGCCCAACACGGATTTCAAGAGGTAACTTACGCATAGAGGTTCCAACACCCGAACCCATCGAGGAGGTAGTTCTTTGCAAGCAATTGAATTTGTAGCACCAACAACTGTGGACGAGGCAATCTCGGCCCTGGCCGCTGGGGGAGGAAGGGCCCGCCCGCTTAGCGGGGGCACCGACCTCATTGCCCAGCTCCAGGAAGGGCGCCTCGCACTGGACACAGTCGTCGACCTGAAGCGAATTCCCGAATTGATGGCGATTTCCATCAGCGGCGACGGCCTGACCCTGGGCGCTTCCGCGTCCTGCCATTCGATCAACGCCAATCAGGCAATACGCGACGCCTATCCGGCACTGATCGATTCGACACACCTGATAGGTGGCACCCAGATTCAAGGGCGCGCCAGCCTTGGCGGCAACCTGTGCAACTCTTCTCCGGCCGCCGATTCGATTCCCAATCTCATTGCCCACAGCGTCACCTGCAATATCGCAGGCCCCAACGGCCGGCGCTCAGTCGCTGTTGAGGACTTTTGTACAGGGCCCGGCCGCAATGTGCTGGAAGATGGCGAGTTTCTGGTCTCTCTTGATTTCCCCACGCCGCCCGCTAACTTTGGTGCAGCCTACCTGCGATTCATCCCTCGCAATGAAATGGATATCGCGGTCGTCGGCGCCGGCGCCTCCGTAGTATTGAGCGATGACAAAAGCACCATTCAGTCTGCACGTGTGGCACTGGGCGCCGTCGCGCCGACCCCGCTCTACGTGGTGGAGGCAGGCGACGCCTTAGCCGGTCAACCGGTTTCCGAGGAGTCCCTGGACAAGGCCGCCGAGCTGGCCAAGGCCGCGGCAAAACCGATCAGCGACATGCGTGGAACGATCCCTCAGCGCAAACACCTCTCTGCTGTCCTGACACAGCGCGCACTGCGGATCGCAATCGACCGGGCACGAGGCACAAAAACTGTTGACGAATTGGGGAGACTGAACGGACATGGCTAAAAAGATCGCTGTAGAAACAACACTGAATGGCGAAGAGACTGTTTTCCTTTGCGAGCCTCGTCAGACACTGCTGGAAGCGCTCAGGGACAATCTGGGCCTTATCGGCAGCAAAGAGGGCTGCGGCAATGGCAACTGCGGCGCCTGTAACGTGATCCTGGATGGCGTTCTCGTCAACTCCTGTCTCGTGCTGGCGCCGGAAATCGAAGGCCGCTCGGTTGTGACAATCGAAGGCATCGCAGAAGATGGCGAGCTGCATCCGCTCCAGCAGAAGTTCCTTGAGCACGCCTCTTTACAGTGCGGCATCTGCACGCCTGGCTTCATCGTCTCCGCAAAGTCGCTGTTGGATGATAATCCCGACCCCAGCGAGCATGATGTGCGCTTGTGGCTCGCAGGTAATCTCTGTCGTTGCACAGGCTATGACAAGATCGTGCGGGCTGTGTTGGACGTGGCCGAAAGCGACGCCTAGCCCGGAGGAGGAATCAAATGGCCGGCACAAAACAGAATGGAACTGGTAAACTGGCCGCAAACGGCCAGAACGGTTACAAGGTCATCGGCACGCGCCCGGTGCGGCCGGACGGTGTAGACAAAGTTACGGGCCGTGCCGTCTACGCCGCCGATGTGCAGATGACCGGGCTGCTGCATGGCTTTGTCCTGCGTAGTCCCCACGCCCACGCCAACATCCGCTCAATCGACACGAGCAAGGCCGAGGCCTTGCCCGGTGTGCGCGCCGTCGTCACTGCCGCCGACCTGCCTGTAGCCGAGGACAAAATCGAAGACCTCGGCGAAGGCGCCATCAACCTGAAATACCTGAGCGACAACATCCTGGCCCATGAGAAGGCCCTCTACCACGGCCATGCCGTGGCTGCCGTGGCCGCAGTCAGCCCGCACATCGCGCAGGAGGCTGCAGAGTTGATCGAGGTCGACTACGAGGTGCTGCCACCCGTAATGACGGTTGATGACGCTTTGGCAGACGATGCGCCCATTCTCCTTGAAACGCTGCGTACCGATTCAATGGGCGAAATCGGCACAGAACAGTCCAACCTGGCCTCCTTCTTCCGTCACCAGCGCGGCGACCTGGATGCGGGATTTGCAGGCGCTCACTTGATCGTCGACCGCACGTACCGTACGGAAACAGTCCATCAGGGTTACATCGAACCGCACGCCGCCACCGCCCTATACAGCGCCGACGGCCAGATAACGATCTGGACCAGCACACAGGGCTCGTTCGCCGTGCGCGGCCAGGTCTGCGAGATCCTGCAGATCCCGGTCTCCCGGCTCAAAGTAGTTCCCACGGAGATCGGAGGCGGATTCGGCGGCAAGATCAACGTATATGTTGAGCCGGTCGCAGTTCTCCTTTCCCAGAAGGCCGGGCATGAGCCTGTCAAAGTCATCATGAGCCGGGCCGACGTCCTCGCCGCGACCGGGCCGACCTCAGGCTCGAATGTCCGCGTCAAGATTGGAGTCGATGCAAACGGCAAGATCTCCGCTGCCCTCGCTGAACTCTACTACGAGGCCGGCGCCTATCCGGGATCACCGGTCGGAGCCGCTGCAAACGTGAGTCTGGCCCCTTACGCCATCGACAATCTTCAAGTGGACGGCTATGACATTGTCGTGAACCGGCCTCGCAGCGCAGCCTACCGTGCCCCCGGAGGCACCAACGTTGCCTTTGCGGTCGAAAGTGTCGTCGACGAACTGGCCGAAAAGCTGGGCATGGACCCGGCTGATTTCCGCATCCTTAACGGTGCAAAAGAAAACGATCGCCGCCCCGACGGCCTGCAATACGCCCGCATCGGTCAGATTGAGACGGTCGAGGCCATTCGCGACTCGGAACACTACCAGTCATCGATCGAAGGCAAATATCGCGGCCGCGGCATCGCATCGGGCTACTGGAACAACTGGGGCGGCCAGTCCAGCGCTACCGCCGTTCTCAACCCGGATGGCACGGTCAATCTCAATGAGGCCTCAACCGATATCGGCGGCACCCGGGCCTCCATCGCCATGCAGCTTGCTGAGGCGATGGATATCGAATACGAAATGGTGAAGGCCCGCGTCGTGGATACCGACACTGTGTCCTACAACGACGTGACCGGCGGCAGCCGCACGACCTTTGCCACCGGTTTGGCCGCTTACAACCTTGGCCAGCAGCTCATCAAGGAAATGAAGAGCCGCCTCGCCGACCAGTGGGACGTCGGCGCCGGTGACGTGAGTTACGAAGACGGCACTTTCAGCGCAGGCGGCGAAAGCCTCGGTTTCGTCGAAGCCGCCGGCCTTGTCCAGCGAGAAGAGCCCTTGATGGCCAGTTCAACGGTCCATCCGCAGGACTTCGGCCCAGGATTCTCCACGCAGTGCGTCGACATCGAGGTGGACCCGGATACGGGCAAAATCACGATTCTTCGCTACACGATCGCCCAGGACGTCGGCAAGGCCATTCATCCTTCCTATGTTGAAGGACAGATGCAGGGCGGGGTCGCCCAAGGTATCGGCTGGGCAATCAACGAAGAGTACATCTACGACGACGAGGGCCACCTCCTCAACGCCAGCCTGCTCGATTACCGCATGCCAACAGCCCTGGACCTGCCGATGATCGAGACGATCCTGGTCGAGGTCCCCCATCCCGCCC
>VXRG01000095.1 GCA_009838625.1 Caldilineaceae bacterium SB0664_bin_27 | reverse complement strand
GCGGACAACAAAGGTGTTCTTCTCGGCTCTTCGTGGAAAGGAGCAGTTCACTGCATCCCCGTACACGCGCCGCCCCACGCTACTCACTCCTCACTCCTTACTCCTCTCTCCTCGCCTCTATTCCCGCACCCCGACACAAAAGGCAACTTGACGCAACTATTGTGCCTGTGGTATACAAAACGTAGTCAATTCGTCAAAACTGCGTATCGTACCCGTAGATCAATCCCGGACACCCCGGCTTCCGTCTGACACAAGCCAGGGACTCCCGAAAGCCGAACTTTCGCCCCGATGACGTGGTAGTCGGCTCCCGCTCCGCCTGGGCCTGTCCTGGTTACACCAGTCCTGAAGTCAACAACCTGCTTCCCCTTGCCGCGAAAGCGTTCTTCGCTTTTGCGCTCAATGATGACGTGCTTGAACTCATTCACCACCAAGGAGAGTTGAGACTATGACGATCACAAGGAAGTCCGTTGGATTAACCGTCTTTCTGATCCTGCTGCTCGGTCTGCTCGCAGCCTGCGCCGCCCCCGCTGCAACTGAAACGGGCGCAATGGCCGAGGAAGAAGCCGAAGAAGAAATGGCGGCCGAACCCACCGAGCCGTGGTACGACGAAGCGGACGTTATGAGCGACCATATTCACGTCTGCACCGATTCACCGCCCAAGTACGGCGGCGAAGTGGTCGTGGCCGGTGCCGCCGGCGCCATGACCGGCAGCAACTGGTTCATCTTCAGCGCCCGCGATGACTATCTCTTCAGCCAGTTGATCGACCGTGACACCGACGCGGTCTCCATCCATCCCGACGTGGCCACAAGCTGGGAAGTCTCCGCAGACGGCCTGACCTACACCTTCAACCTGCGCGATGACGTCCGCTTCCACGACGGCGAGCAGCTGACCGCTGAAGACGTCAAGTACTCGCTCGAAATGTTCTTCCATCCCGATACCGGCGCCTCCCACGGCCGCACCTCCGGCCTCGATCAGCTGGTCGGCGCCGCTGAATTCGAAGCCGGCGAAGCCGATGAAATCACCGGCATCAAGGTGCTTGACGACTATACCGTTGAGTTGAACCTTGTGGCGCCGCGCGGCAGCGTCCTTCTAAATATGGCCTCCTTCAATATCTGGCCGAAGCACCTGCTCGAAGGCACCGCCTTTGCCGACCTCGGCGAAACCGAGTACGCCGTCCGCAATCCCGTCGGCTCCGGCCCCTTCACAATGGGTGACTTCGAGCCGGATCAGTTCTACATTCTCGAAGCCAATGAGGACTACTATGCCGGCCGCCCCTACCTGGACCAGATCATTTTCCGCATTGGTCTGACCGGCGCCACCGCCTACGCCGCCCTCGAGAACGGTGAAATCCACATGGCCGGCCGCGTGACCGCAACGGAATACGAACGCTACAAGGACGACCCCAGTATTGTCCTGCTTGGCGATAAGATCGCCGGCGGTCTGACAGTCTTCCCTAACCAGAACAGGCCCCTGTGGCAGGACGTGCGTATACGGCAGGCGCTCCTCTATTCGCTTGACCGCGAAGCGATGGCCGAAGCCTATTACGGCGACCTGGCCGAAGTACTCCACCTGAGGCTCACCAACCCCGAATTCGTCAGCCCCAATATCGCCACCTACCCCTACGACCCCGACAAGGCCCGCGCCCTCTTGGAGGAAGCCGGCTGGGATTCCGACCTTGTGCTGGACTTCATCACCTACTACCAGGATGATCAGAGTAAGCGCATCCACGCCGCCATTCAGCAATATTGGAACGATGTCGGTATACAGGTGGAACTCATCTACCTGGATGGTCCCGCCTGGGTCGATCGCGTCTTGGAGAACGACGATTTCCACCTGGCCTATGCCTGCTGTGGCTGGTTCAACCCCGATCAGTTGCGGCTCTCACTGGGCTGTGATCGCGGCTGGCCGGCTGGCCGCAACGCAGGTCACTACTGTAACGAAGAATTCGACCAGTTGTCCGAGGACGCCATGTCCGAACCCGATCCGCAAAAACGGAAGGAGATGCTGCACCGGGCCACGGAAATCATCACCGAAGAGGCCGGCGAGATTCCCATCTTCTGGCCGAGGCGGTACTCCGCCTTCAGCGCCGACGTTTGCAACAACATCTACCGCCAGCTCGACGAACCGTTCGCCGAACGCTACCCGGTGAACTGGTACCTGGCCGGAGAGTAACCAATTGCGAAGCTTGAAATATGAGGAGTGGAGAGTGAGAACAGTTTCTCTCTCCTCACTCCTCCCCTCTTATTCCTGGGATTGCCCATGAACCGCTACATTCTACGCCGCATCGTCCAGATGTTGCCCGTGCTATTCGGCATAACCATTATTACTTTTTCATTTACCGAATTGGCCCCCGGAGACGCCGTTGCAGCCATGATCCTGATGAACCCGGAGACGGGCGTCGGCGGAGATGAAGGCTCCCACGCAGACGCGCTGCGCGAAAAATATGGGCTGGACAGACCGGCGTACGTTCGTTACATCAGTTGGATGGGCGGCCTTCTGCAGGGCAATCTGGGCGTTCGCATCCGCAGCAAAATCCCGGTCTCTGAAGAGATTACCCGACGTCTGCCCGCAACCCTGCGCCTCATGGCCGTGGCCATGGCGATCTCCATTATCCTCGGCATCCCCTTGGGCATCTTCTCGGCGTTGAATCAGTACACCGCGCCCGACTATGTGCTCACGTTCCTTACCTTTATCGCTATCTCTATTCCGGGCTTCTTTGCTGCCATTGGTGCGATCTATCTATTTTCATTGAAATTGGGATGGCTTCCGACTAGTGGCTATACAACAATCGGCAGAGATTTCGGCTTGTGGGGAACGCTGCTCGATCGCCTCAAGTATCTGGCGCTGCCAGCCACCGTGCTGGGTCTGGAAACAACCGCCGGAATCATGCGCTATACACGTTCCAGCGTGTTGGAGGTCGTGCGGCTCGACTATATTACCGTCGCCCGCAGCAAGGGGTTGAGCGAAAGAGTAGTGATTGTACGCCATACCCTCCGCAACGCCCTCCTGCCGGTGATCACCATCATCGGCCTGCGCCTTCCCGCTCTCTTCGGCGGCGCCCTAATCATCGAGACCATCTTCAACTGGCCCGGAATGGGAATTCTTTATCTGGACGGGGTTGCCACGCGCGACTACCCACTGATCATGGGCATGGTTCTGGTCTCTGCCTTGACTATCGTCGTGAGCAACCTCATCACTGACTTGACCTACGGGAGTATCGACCCCCGCATCCGCTATGAATAAGAATGCCGCAGTCATTACCGCCCGCCGACGCCGTCTGCCGGGCACTTGGACGCAGCCCAAAATTGGAAGCAAGAGACAGACTTTGCCATGAGTGCCGAAAGTAGAACTGAAGGACTCCACGAGATGGCTGCTGCCCTTGAATCCCAAGAGGGCGGAGCAGCCGAGCAGCGGCGCCGGGCTTGGCGTCGTTTTCGCCGTCACAAGCTGGCTCTGGTCAGCGCGATCCTGATGATTCTATTGATTTTTGTTGCCTTTCCACTGGCGCCGGTCGTTGCTCCCATTCATCCTCATCGAATCGAAATCAAGGAAATCGGCCTTGCCCCCGGCGAGGAAGGCCATCTCTTGGGCACCGACCTCACCGGGCGCGATGTGTGGAGCCGCGTAATCTATGGCGGTCGCGTTTCCATGTCGGTGGGTATCGTCGCTGTCGCCCTCTTTGTCACTATCGGCACGATTCTAGGCAGCGTATCGGGATACTACGGCGGCCGCGTTGATTCCCTGATCATGCGGATCACCGACACGTTCATGGCCTTCCCCACCCTCATCATCCTGATCACGATCGTATCTTTCATTGGTCCTGGCATCTTTAACTCTATGCTCGCAATCGGTCTGATCGGCTGGACAGGGGTCTGTCGCCTCGTGCGCAGCCTGATTCTTTCCATTCGTGAAACCGACTATATCATGGCCGCCCAAGCCGTAGGCGTCGAGGAGAGATGGATCATTATTCGTCACATCCTGCCCAATGTCGTGGCACCAATCACCGTTGCCGCCAGCTTTGGCATTGCCGGCGCCATCCTCACCGAGGCCGGCCTCAGTTTTCTCGGCCTCGGTGTGCAGGTGCCAACCCCCAGCTGGGGCAACATGCTCAACGAGGCCCGAAACATCCAGATCATCGAAAACATGCCCTGGTTCTGGGTTCCCCCAGGCCTCATGATTACCATCTGCGTGCTCGCCATCAACTTCATCGGCGACGGTCTGCGCGACGCCCTGGACCCCCGTATGAGCCTGGACTGAGGTCGTCTGGTGCCCTTCTGTTTTTCATCTCAGGTCTGATGGAGGAAAAGATGATACTGACGCCGGAGCAAAAAGAAACCTTCTGGCGGGACGGATTTCTACCCTTCCCCACTCTGCTCGACGCAGAGGAACTCGCACAACTCCAGCAGCTGACCGAAGACATCGCCTACGGCCGCGTCCAGATTCAGGCCGACATCAAGGGTATCCCCGTCCTCGAACAGGAAATGGTCGTGGCGCGCGGCGAAGTTGAGGCTTCCAGCGCGCTCGACGAGCTTCGCAAAATCAACTTCCCCGCCTCCATCCATGACACTTTCCTCAACATCGCAAAAAAACCAAAGCTCGTCGACCTCATCGCCGAGCTGTTTGACGAGCCCGACATAAAACTGCTCGGCGATCAGATATTCATGAAGCCGCCCGGACACGGCTCGGTCAAGGAATATCACCAGGACTCAGCCTCCTGGCCCTTCCTCATACCCCAGAACCAAATCACCTGCTGGATCGCGCTCGATGACGCCACCCTCGAAAACGGCTGCATCCGCTGCCTTCCCGGCAGCCATCACTATGGCTTGCTTCATCTCAGGCACCTCCCGCAACTGCTGACCGAGGAAATGAAGGCGCGCGAAGTCCCGGTCCCCATCCCCGCCGGCGGCTGCCTCCTCTTCCACAGCCTCAACCTGCACTATTCCAGCCCCAACACCTCCACCAAGAGGCGACGGGCTTGGGCCCTGCACTATATGATGGCAAAAACAAGAGACCTGAGTACAGATGAAGAGGTCCATGTTGACTATCTCTCGGTGCGGGGCAAATCCCATGCAGGGTTTGTCTGATTAAGCCTACAGCCTTGCCGCATGTCGCACGTACCCTCCTCTATGTCTTTGGTCTCACAGCCCTGGCGGCCACTTGGCAGGCCGTGTCCAACTATGTTGGATCACTCGAATCTGTGCGCGGACTCGAGCTGGAGCTTACAGAGGTGCGCAGAGTCGATTCCGATAGTGCGCAACTCGTTGTGCAATTCAGGCTCCACAACCGGTCGGAGCTCCCTGTCCAACTGAATAGCTATTTCTTTGACCTCTACCTCGACGGAAACCGCATCGGCGGCAGCAGCAGCACTTGGCGCGACGATATTCCCGATGTCGACCGCTCCCTTTACACCCGCGCTTCTACTATCGAACAGACCCTGGCCCCCTACGAACGTCTGGATATGGAATTCCTCCTGCACGTCTTTGACTTGGAAAACTTCCTCGGCGCGTCCCAGGAGAATTCTGAACCTCTGAACTGGTCCGTTAAGGCCGGTTTTCGCCTCATCCATCCCCACTCGCACGACGAGCGCCTCTTGCGCCTCCAGGCTACCCTGCAAGAGCCGGTACCATGAGGTCGCTCATTCGGCAGTGCTCAACCGTCATGGCGGTCGCCTCAATCTTGGCCTACTTCGGGCTGATCTCTCTTACTCACATTCAAGACTATGTCCCCTGGCCGGCCGATATGCTTGCCCTCAGCCTTGTCGCCGCAATCAGCGGTGCGTTACTGGCGGTGGCAGAAAGCAGAGCGATCTTGCTGTTCGCTTTAGCCGCGATATTGAGCGTTCTCCTTTTTGGCGGCTTTTGGGCCTACGCCTCCTGGGCGCTCTTACGCGGCCAGCTCTCAGCCCTAGATCTCCTGTTTTCCGACTACATCTTTCTCTATACCGTTCAACGCGGCTTCATTCTGGTTGCACCCAGTATCGTGTTTGGACTGTTGGGCGTATTCGGCGTACAGTTACTCCTATCCAAAGTCCTGCGGCGCTGAACCGCAGCAGTTCCAGACAGCATGCCCATGCCTACTCTTGACTGCGAGGAGACCAACCATGAGCCTGACTCCCGAACAGAAACAGTTTTTCGATGACAACGGCTACCTTTCTTACGGCCGCGTTCTGTCCGACGAAGAAATCGAATCCCTTCGCCAGCGCAGCGAAGACATCGCCGCCGGACGTCTCAATCACGTGCCATCGAACTACATTCAATTTGAAGAGCAGTTCCGTGACGGCAAGAAGACCGTCGAACCCCGTATCGACATGATCCGCAAGATGGTCTATCTCTGCTACCACGATGACCTCTTCGAGGCCGTCGCCAAAAAGGCCGAAATCGTCGACGTGATCGAGGATCTCCTGAGCCCCAATATCAAGCTCTACACCGACCAGCTCATGATGAAGCCCCGTTTCAACGGCACCGTCACCGACTGGCACCAGGACTCCGTCGCCTGGCCCATGTTCGCCCCCCAGAACCACGTCAGCTGCTGGGTCGCCCTCGACGACGCCACCGTCGAAAACGGCTGCATGACCGTCATCCCCGGTAGCCACAAATGGGGGCCGATCACCCGCGAATACAAGGATCGATTCCTGGCCCTGCCGCATCTGGCCGACCCCGTCCCGGTCGAGCTGAAAGCCGGCCAGTGCATGTTCCACCATGGCCTCAATTTCCACCGCACCGAAGCCAATACCACTCCCAACCGCCGCCGCGGCCTCGCGCTCCACTACCTCGACGCCGAGACAAGTTATCTCCGTATCGTCGACGAGGACCATCGCAACCAGGTCGAAGGTACGCCCCGCAAGGGCAGCACACCCTTCATGCACATCCGTGGCAAGGAGTTTCCGGGGCGGGTGTAACCGCAGAGGCCGCAGCGCTTTGGCCATTGCGACACTTCTCTCCCCATTGAGGACAACCCAGGAAAGGCGCCCGATGTCCCATATCCTCCCTACCGCAACCCTCGGTCGTACCGGCTTGGAAGTCACCCGGCTCGGATTCGGCGCAGGCCATCGTCGCGCCATGACCGACGCAGAGATGAACGCCCAGCTCAACGCCGTTCTCGATGCCGGCATCAACTTTATCGACACCGCCAACGACTACGGCAACAGTGAGGAGATGATCGGCCGCTACCTTCGTCACCGCCGCGATGAATTCGTACTCGCCACCAAGTGCGGCTGCCATCCCGACGGCCATATCTGGTCAAGAGAGAACGCCTTCCGCGGTCTGCACGAAAGCCTCGAACGCCTGCGCGTCGACTGCGTCGACCTGATGCAGCTGCACAACCCGACAGTCGCCCAATGCGAACAGGGAGAACTGGTGCAGGCGCTCCAGGATATGCGAGCCCAGGGCAAAGTGCGCTGGATAGGCATTTCGACCACGCTCCCCCACCTGCCCACCTACCTCGAATGGGATGTCTTCGACGCCTACCAGATCCCCTACTCCGCCCTCGAGCGCGACCACGAAAACTGGCTGACCACTACCGCGCGGGCCGGCGCCGGCAACATCATTCGCGGCGGAGTCGCCCTCGGCAAGCCGGGCGTCGGCCTTGGCCAATCCGACCGCTGGCAAGCCTTTAACGAAGCAGGTCTGGACGAACTCAAGCAGGCGGGCGAGAGCGACACTTCGTTCGTACTCCGCTATACACTCACGCATCCTGACGTCCACACCAATATCGTTGGCACAACAAATCCAGCCCACCTCGCCGAAAACGCACAGGCCACTCTCGCAGGTCCCCTGTCCCAGGACGTGTACGACGAAGCCAGGAAGCGGCTGGACCGCATCGGCGTGTCCCCGGCCTGAGCGGACAGCCCGCCCACCGCCGCCTCCTGAAGTAGCGGCCGCCGGCAAATCCCGTCAGCATAGGTGCAAAGGGAGCTAACAATGACCAGTCCACTCAGAAACATCGATCCAAGCCCAGGAATCCACATCGGCTCCCGTCGCGAACTGCTGATCGACGACTATCTGATCGCCGCCCTGTCTCGCGACGCCGAACTGCGCCTCCACCGCCCTGTGCCGCAGGAAGTAGCCCTGGAAACCGACGCACCTTGGGAGGGCAACGCCTCCGGATACGTGACCGTATTCCAGGACGATGACCGCTACCTCATGTACTACCGCGGCTGGCACTTCACCCATGACTCGGGCGCCCTCGAATTTGCCCACCCCGAATTCGTCTGCCTGGCCGAAAGCAGCGACGGCATAAACTGGACCAAGCCCAACCTCGGCCTCGTCGAATTCGACGGTTCGCGCAACAACAACATTATCCTCGACGCCCGCGAAGACGACAGCCCCGCCATCAACTTCGTGCCTTTCAAGGACCCCAATCCCGACGCCCCCGCCGCCGAAAGATACAAGGCGCTCGCCAATGACAGGGGCTACAAAGGCCTCTTCGCCCTCAGCTCACCCGACGGCCTCCACTGGACAAAGATGCGCGACGAACCCGTCATCACCAAGGGCTACTTCGACTCCCAGAATCTGGCCTTCTGGGACGCCGAGCGCGGCGAATACCGCGACTACCATCGCGACTTCCGCCACGGCCGCGACATCATGACCTGCGTCTCGTCCGACTTCATCAACTGGACCGAGCCCGTCTTCATCGACTACAACCCCACCCGCATCGCCGAGCTCTACACCAATCAGGTCACGCCCTACTTCCGCGCCCCCCATCTCTTCGTCGGCTTCCCCGCCCGCTACGTCGAGCGCCCCTGGTCGCCCGCCATCGAGGACCTGCCTGAACTGGACCACCGCCGCATGCGCTCCGACGACCGCGAGCGCTACGGCGCCGCCCTCACCGACGGCCTCTTCATGAGCAGCCGCGACGGCATGGAATTCAACATCTGGCCGGAAGCCTTCATCCGCCCCGGACTGCGCCCCCAGGACAACTGGACCTACGGCGACAACTACCAGAACTGGGGCATCGTTAACACCCGCTCCCAGTTCGCTGGCGCGCCCGATGAGCTCTCAATCTACGTCAGCGAAGGCTACTGGCGTGGGCAGAGCGTAAGCCAGCGCCGTTACACGCTCCGCATGGACGGCTTCGTTTCGCTCCACGCACCCCCCAGCGGCGGCGAGATGATCACCAAGCCCATCCGGTTCACCGGCCGCAATTTGGAACTGAATTTCTCTGCCTCGGCTGCAGGCAGTGTGCGCGTGGAGATTTTACACGGACAGGTCGATCTGGCCGTCGAGGGATTCGGATTGGACGACTGTGTGAAACTGCTGGGAGATGACCTCGATCGGACCGTGCGCTGGACGCAGGGCGCCGATGTCGGCGCACTCAGCGGCGAACTGGTGCGGCTGCGCTTCTCACTCCAGGATGCCGACATCTACTCTTTCCGCTTTGTGGAATAAGGCAGTACTGACCAGCGAGTCCCTGGCCGCCCTGACCGCAGCCGCACGCAGGAGTTATCGATGGAAATCCGACGCTTTCGACCGTCCGACCTGGAAACCCTGAAGACCATTACAGCCATCTGCTTCGACGGCGTCTCCATCGACCAGAACATCGAGCGCCTGTACGGGATCATCCGCGGCAAGGACTGGCGCTGGCGCAAAGGACGCCACATCGACGACGACGCCGCAGCCAATGCAGACGGCATTTTCGTCGCCGAAGTCGACGGCCAAATCGTCGGCTACGTCACCACACGCGTCGATAAAGCCGCCGGCATCGGCGGCATCCCCAACTTTGCTGTCCTGCCCGAATTTCAGCAGAAGGGAATAGGCCGCCGCCTGCTCGAAGAGGCCGTCTCCTACTTCGCCGCCGCAGGCCTGGCTTACGCCCGCATCGAGACCCTTGACCAGAACGATGTCGGCGCCCACTTCTACCCCGACTTCGGCTTCAAGGAAGTGGCCCGCCAGATCCACTACATCATGCCCATCACAGCAGACGAGGCATAAACGCCTCCCTCCGCGACAGGCACCGCAGCCCAGGAGCTTACACATGTCAAAAGCCAAAGTCAGAGTAGGAATCGTTGGCGCAGGACCGATCGGGGGACTCGGGCACAGACCCTTCTCCCACGCCGCCGGCTATAGGCGCTGCGAAGACGCCGAACTGGTCGCAATCGCCGATATCGACCCGCAGCGGCTCCAGCAGTTCGGCGATGAATGGGAGATCGAGCCCGAGCACCGCTATCCCACCGCCGTCGACATGTACGAAAAGGCCCGGCTTGACGTCGTCGACGTCACCACCAACACGCTCTACCATCACCATCCCGTCATCGAAGCCGCCGAAGCCGGCATAAAAGTCGTCATGGTCGAAAAGCCTCTCGCCACCAGCGTCGCCTGGGGCCGCAAGATGGTAGCGGCCTGCGATCGCAGCGGCACACGCCTCATCACCGAGCATACCCGCCGCTTTCTCCCCCACTACCAGCGTCTCAAGCGCATGATCGACGACGGCGCCATCGGCCGTGTCAAGACCATCACCTACGAAGGCTGCCGCCCCCTCCTCACAAACGGCACCCATACCGTCGACTACGCCTTTTTCTTCACCGACGCCCAGCCGCAGCTCGTTTCCGGCTACCTCAACACGGAAACCGTCGCCGATCCCGGCGGCGCCGGCATGATCGCCTGCTCAGACGGCATCGTCGTCTTCATCGACTGCATCGCCGAGCGCAAGGAGTCCCTTGGCTACACCAAGATCGCCGGCACCGAAGGCCGCATTCATTTCAGCGAACGCCGCGGCCTCTGGGAATACGGACCTCTCGTCGAAGCCGACGAAGGCTATGGCACCCGCTACGACTTCGAGCCCATCCCCGATATGCCGGCCGAATTCACGCTCGACGACTACTTCTACTCGGCTACCCGTGAGAGCATCGACTGCCTTCTTGAAGATCGCGAAAGCGTATCCACAGGCCGCGACGGCCTCAAAGCGCTCGAAGTCATCACCGCCATCCACGTCTCCCACAAGACCGGCACGCAGGTAAGCCTGCCCCTCGCCGAAGGCCTGGACGAGCTCGAAATCCGCTCAACCGGAGAATGACTGACCACTGACCCCAAATCACTAGCTTCTGACCACCGGAGCCCTCCATGCCAGTAACCTATCGCGCCGGAATCATCGGCCACACCGGACGCGGCAACTACGGCCACCACCTCGACACCGCCTTTCAGGGGTTGCCCAATGTCGAGGTCGTCGCAGTCGCCGATCCGGACGAAGAAGGACGCACCGCCGCGGTCCAACGTACCGGCGCCTCCCACAACTTTGCCGACTACACAACCATGCTGTCGCAAATGGCTCTAGACCTGGTCGCGGTCTGCCCCCGCTGGGTCGATCAGCACGCCGACATGGTCATCGCCTGCGCCGAAGCCGGCGTCAAAGGCATCTTCTGCGAAAAGCCTTTCTCCCGCACCCTTGCCGAAGCTGACGCTATGCTCGTCGCCTGCGAAAAGAGCGGAACCAGGATCGCCGTCGCCCACCGCCGCGCCAACCCCTACGAGCTGCATGCCAAAAAGCTCATCGAGGACGGCCTCATCGGCGACGTGCAAATGATCCGCCGCCACGGCAAAGCCGACCACCGCGCCGGCGCCATGGACCTCATCGTCCTCGGCCCCCATCTTCTCGATAATATCCGTTTCTTCGCCGCTTCTGAAGTTGCCTGGGCCCACGCCCACGTCACCCAGAACGGCCGCGAGCTCACTACCTCCGATATCCATGAAGGCGACGAAGGCGTCGGCCCCATCGCCGGCAACGGCCTGGCCGCCTACTTCGTATTCCGCAACGGAGTCACCGCCCACTTCGACTCCTGCCGCAGCGACGACACCGACACGCGCGAGCAGGTCAACTGGCTCGGCCTCGAGATCCAAGGCACTTCCGGCATCCTCTCCCTCCGCCTCGCCCCCCTTGGCGAACTCTACCACTACCCCTACCGCCTCTGGCTCCCCGGTGACCGCGACGGTACCTGGGAACGCATCACCCTACCCGACTGGGACCTGAATCCAGACGGCCAGCCGCGTTCCGTTTCCGAAAAGTTTCAGCTGAACAACCGAATCTTCGTGGAGGAACTGGTCCGGGCAATCGAGGATGACCGCCCGGTGACCGCCGTAACCAACGGCCATGACGCCCGCGCAGTCTTGGAAATGATTATGGCCATCCACGAGTCGCAGCGCCTTCGCGCCCGCGTCGACTTCCCGCTGCAAAATCGCGAGAATCCCTACGTTGTCTGGAGAAAAGAAGCGGGGCAGGAAAAACTGTAACCGGCACCAAATGAACAGCTGCCAGCACTTTCATAGGCGGCAAACAAGAGGAATCAAGGGGCTATCATGACCGTTTCTAATCAATCTAATGACAAGGTTTACCGGGCCGGCATCATCGGCCTGACCGGCATCGGCCAGTCGCCGCCGCGCTACGACCTCTGGTCCACCCGTCACCCCCAGCCCCATTCGCACGCCTCCGCCTACGCCGCCCATCCCCGCGCCGAGGTCGTCGCAGTCTGCGAACTGGTACCCGAACTCCTGACCCAATACGAAAAAAACTGGGGCCCAGCCGCGCATTACAACGACTACCGCGCCATGCTGGAAAGGGAAAACCTCGACATCCTCAGCGTCGTCACCTCAGACCACCTCCACGCACAAATGGTCGTCGACGCCGCCGAGGCCGGCGTCCCTGCCATCTTCTGTGAAAAGCCCCTCGCCACCACCCTCTCTGACGCCGACCGCATGTTGGCCGCCGTTGAACAAAACGGCACCGTGATATGCGTCGACCACGGGCGCCGCTGGGACCCCTTCTGGCGCCAGGCCCTCTCCGTCATCGAAGAAGGCCGCATCGGCTCCCTCACCCGCATCAACGCCCACCTGGGTGGCGAACGCGCCATGCTCTTCCGCAACGGCACCCACCTCGTCGACACCGTCTGCATGTACGCCGACGCCGCCCCTGACTGGCTCATCGGCGCTATGGAAGAGGGCTACGAAGACCGCACCGAATACCTCGGCGACGGCGGCCACGACCCCACCACCGATCCCGGCGCCTCCGCCTATGTCCACTTCACCAACGGCGTGCGCGCCCACATCGAAGTCTCGCAGCGCACGCTCGTCAACTTCGAGCTCGACCTCCTCTGCACCAATGGCCGCATCCGCATCAGCAACACCGAAGCCCTTGTCTACCTCACCTCGGCGGAGCGCCCCTACGAAGTTACCAGCCGCCAGCTCGGCGGTTCCGTAGACTACCGCAGCGCCATGGTCAACGCCGTTGACGAGCTGATCAACCTGATCGAAAATGGGGGCGAAAGCATCTCCAGCGGCCGCCGCGCCCTCCACAGCCTGGAAATCATGATCGCCATCATGCGCTCCCAGGCCAAAGGAGTCGAAAAAATCCACTGGCCTTTAGCGCGAGACTGACACCCACACTGCCACTGCAGTTCCGGGCGGTCGGCCGCAAGCGGCCTCCCTTGTGCGGGGGGACTCCCCCCGCAACGCCCCCCTTCGCGTGCCTAGCCATCGTGGGCAATTGGAACCGGTGAGCCCGGCGACCGGTGCTCATAAACCAGCGCCGGTCCCTCCCACTCCCCAGTTATCAAACGCGAAAAAGCGCGAGAAAACCCCTCGCGCCCCCTCACACCCCTTCCCGAACACGTACTGCAACGACTAGCCCCTAGCCCCTAACCTCTAGCC
>VXRG01000180.1 GCA_009838625.1 Caldilineaceae bacterium SB0664_bin_27 | reverse complement strand
TTGACCAAAAGTGTAACATCCCCATTGGAACATTTTTTTGTAACATTTTTCCCCCTTTTTTGCCCCTATTTCTCTCTGGTCAGGTGCCCCAAAATCAGGAATGTTACACTTTCGCCGAAAATGCAACACCTTCGCGGCCCCTTTCGCGCCCTCCGCAGCAGCGCCGAAAGACCGTCCCTCAGCCATCGAAATGATGAGCCGGAGTCCCCCGCAAAAGCTGTACAAAGCGGTAGAGTCCGCGCCTCCCCGCCCGCCCCCGCAAGCCAACATGCACATATGAAAGCACCCCAAAATGGTGACGAACTTTCATACATCTCAACCAACGACTACACCGCAGCCGGCCCGCAATCCGCTCTCCTGCAGTGGCGCCGGCAGTTCCCGTTCCTCGCTCTTCACGCCTCGACTTAGTTCCCACCCCGAAATCTGGGATGCACACATCAGATGAACCTGCTGGACAGATAATTCCAACTCGTGTATGATGACCCCAGGGGAAGAACAAAAGTTCGAGACATTGCAGCTCTCCCTCTTTCAATTGAACTCGATCTTGGGACAACATTGGGTCTGCCCCCAGGCCTACACTTCAAATGTGAATTTCGTACGATGCCGGGACGCCGCGGCCGGCCTGCCGCCTGGAAACGGTGTGGCAGTGCAGAGTGTCCCGGTCCCCTTGAGAAATATGGTAAGCTTGTTCTGCGAACAGCGCTTGTATCTGAACTACGGAGCAGGAAATGCCACAATTCCAGGTAGTCAGCGACTTTCAACCGATGGGCGATCAGCCCCAGGCCCTCTCAAGGCTCGCCAGCGGCATCGATGAGGGTCTTCAGCACCAGGTGCTTCTCGGCGTCACCGGCAGCGGCAAAACCTATACCATGGCGAAGGTCGTCGAGGCGATCCAGAAGCCGACCCTGGTCATCGCCCACAACAAGACCCTGGCCGCCCAGCTGTACAGCGAGTTCCGTGAGTTTCTCCCCAACAATATGGTGGAGTACTTCGTCTCCTACTACGACTACTACCAGCCGGAGGCCTACATCCCCCGCAGTGATACCTACATCGAAAAGGATGCACAGGTCAACGAGGAGATCGAGCGCCTCCGTCTGGCCGCAACCAGCGCCCTCTTCAGCCGGAAAGATGTCGTGATCGTCGCCTCGGTCTCCTGCATCTACGGCTTGGGCAGCCCCCAGGACTACGGGCAAGTGGCGCTGAAACTCACCGTTGGCGAGTTGGTTCGCCGAAACCAAGTCCTGCGCCATCTGGTCGACATCTTTTACGAGCGCAACGACACTGCCCTGCAGCGGGCCAAATTCCGCGTGCGCGGAGACGTGCTGGAGGTGCAGCCGGCCTACAGCGACAACGCCCTGCGCGTCAGCTTCTGGGGCGACGAGATCGAACGCATCAGCGAAATCGACACCCTCACCGGCGAAATCCTGGACGACTACCCCGAAGTAGAGATCTTTCCGGCCAAGCACTTCATCACGCACCAGGATCAGGTCCAGGAAGCCATCGTCGATATCGAAGAAGAGCTCAAGCAGCAGATCGCCATGTTGGAGAGCCAGGGCAAGCTGCTGGAGGCCCAGCGCATTGGCCAGCGGACCCGCTACGACATCGAGATGCTGCAAGAGATCGGCTACTGCAACGGCGTCGAGAACTACAGCCGTCATCTGGCCCGCCGTCCCCCCGGCAGCCGCCCATGGACCCTCCTCGACTACTTCCCCGCCGACTGGATGGCGATTATCGACGAGAGCCACATGACCATCCCCCAGATCCGCGGCATGTACGCCGGCGACCGCTCGCGCAAAGAGGTGCTCGTCTCCCATGGCTTCCGCTTGCCCAGTGCATTGGACAACCGCCCTCTCACCTTCGATGAATTTGCCGAGGTCGCGAACCAGGTCATCTACGTCAGCGCCACACCAAGCGACTACGAGATCAGGAACGCCGCTCAGGTCGTGGAACAGCTCATCCGTCCGACAGGACTCCTCGATCCAACCGTCGAAGTGCGGCCCACCGAGGGTCAGATCGAAGATCTCCTCCACGAGGTGCATCAACGCGTAGCCATCGGACAGCGGGCCCTCATCACGACGCTCACCAAACGGATGGCCGAAGACCTGGCCGAATATCTCGCCGACCTGGGAGTGAAGGTCCAGTACCTCCACAGCGAAATCGATACCCTGGAACGGGTCGAGATCCTGCGCGACCTGCGCCTCGGTGTCTATGACGTCGTCGTCGGCATCAACCTGCTGCGCGAGGGTTTGGACCTGCCCGAGGTTACCCTTGTTGCAATCCTGGACGCCGACAAACAGGGCTTTTTGCGCAGCGAGTCATCGCTGATCCAGACCATCGGACGCGCCGCCCGGCACGTGGAAGGCCGCGCCATTCTCTACGCCGACAAGATGACCGAAGCCATGGAGAAGGCCATCGGCGAGACCAATCGCCGCCGCCAGATCCAGGAGGCGCACAACCTGGCGCACGGCATCGAGCCCCGCAGCATCGTCAAGGGTATCCGCGACCTGACCGACCGCATGAAAGTCATGGCCGAGGATCAGGCCGACTACAGCGTCGACGAAGACGAAGCAGGCACTACTCGGAATCTGGCAGCCCTCTCCCCGGACGAATTGGTCAGACGGATCACCAATCTGGAAGAGGAAATGCATGAAGCCGCCCAGAACCTGGAATTCGAGCGAGCCGCCTCACTCCGCGACCAGGTCATCGAGCTGCGCAACGCCCTGAAGCTTGAGAGAGTGTGATTTCTCGGCGAATACAGCCGCGCACTCATGGCGCAAGGAATTGCAGTTTCACAAGCCCTTTGACACCGTCATTAGGCCCGCCCAATGCCCCTCCCTTGACGGGATGTTCGCCGTATGCGAACATTTTTATATTGAGGCAAGCAAACATAAGCCGAGCAGAGACTCCTGACCGGCTCCGCATCCGCCTTAGCCCGCATCGTCGCCGCGCTCAACACGACCGTTGACGCACTGACTAACGAATAGACAAGCAAAATGATAGGAACCGTCCGCGAAATTGAAATCACCACCGAGATGCACGCGTCGTATCTCGACTACGCCATGAGCGTCATCGTCGCCCGTGCCCTGCCCGACGTGCGCGACGGCCTCAAACCTGTCCATCGACGCATCCTCTATGCCATGCACGACATGGGGATCACCAGTAACAAGGCCTACAAGAAGAGCGCCCGTATCGTCGGCGAAGTGTTAGGCAAGTACCACCCCCACAACGACACCTCCGTCTATGACGCCATGGTGCGCATGGCCCAGGAGTTCAGCCTGCGCTACCCTCTCGTCGATGGCCAGGGCAACTTCGGCTCCATCGATGGTGACAACGCCGCCGCCATGCGCTATACCGAAGCCCGCCTGGCGCCCATCAGCGACCTGATGTTGGCCGACATCGAAAAGGATACAATCGACTGGAACGACAACTTTGACACCACGCTCAAAGAGCCGGCTATCCTGCCGGCCGCGCTGCCCAACCTCCTCATCAACGGCGCCAATGGCATCGCTGTCGGCATGGCCACCAACATCCCCCCCCACAATCTGGCCGAAGTCGTCGACGCCACCGTCTATCTGATCGATCACTTCGACAGAATTGACGAAGTCGGCGTCAACGATCTCCTGCAGTTCATCAAAGGACCGGATTTCCCCACAGGCGGCATCCTCTTTCGCTACCGCCAGGGCACAAAAGGCGAAGAGGAGATCGATGCCGTCTCCCAGGGATATGCCACCGGCAGAGCGCGTCTGATCATGCAGGCCAAGGCCCACTTCGAAGAAATGAGCCGCGGCCGCAGCCGCATCGTCGTGACCGACCTGCCTTATCAGACCAACAAGACCAACCTGCTCGAACGCATCGCCCTGCTCGTCCGCGACGGCAAAATCGACGGCATTACCGATCTGCGCGACGAAAGCGACCGGACTGGCATGCGCATCGTCATCGAGTTGACCCGCAACGTCGACCCGAATGCGATTCTGGCCCGCCTGCTCCGGCTGACGCCAATGCAGCAGACATTCGGCATGTCCCTCCTTGCCCTCGTCAACGGCGAACCCGTCACTCTCACACTCAAGCGTATCCTGCGACTCTTTATCGAACATCGCCAGGAGATTATCCGCCGCCGCTCACAGTTCGACCTCGCCAAGGCAAGGGCCAGGTCACACATCGTCGAAGGCCTGCTCAAGGCGCTCGACATCCTCGACGAAGTGATCAGTACGATCCGCCGCAGCCAGCGCGTCGACACCGCCCGCACCAATCTGATGCGCGCTTTCGGCTTCACCGAACGCCAGGCGCAGGCCATCCTGGACATGCCGTTGAGGCGCCTGACCGCGCTCGAGAGAAGACAGCTTCAGGATGAACATAAGGAGCTGCAGCAGCTAATTGACTACCTCGAAGACCTGCTCTCCGACGGCGGCAAAATTCTCGGCGTCATCCGCGAAGAGCTGCTCGCCCTGCGCCAGCAGCACGCCGACCGCCGCCGCACACAGATCGTCGAACGCGCCCAGGGTACACTCACCGCCACCGACCTGCTGCCGGACCGCCGCGTCTGGGTGGCTCTTGGCGCCAATGGCTCCTTGCGCCGCCAGGATTTCTCCGGCATCAACCGCGCTGGCCTGCGCCAGGCTGCCCAAAACGCGGCCGCCGCCCTGCTCACAGCCAACACCCGCGACCAGCTCTTCATCTTCTCCGCCGCTGGCCGCTGCTACCGCCTCGGAGTCCATGAGCTGCCGCAGGAAGGGCGCAGAAATCTCGCCGACCTGACCGATTTCAGCCGCCGCGAAACCATCGCCTCCATGCTGGCCCTGCCGCATCCTGCAAACGAGGGCTTTCTGTTTCTCGTCACCCGCCAGGGCGCCGTCAAACGCATCGCCGTCGCCGACTTTACCCAGGCCGCGCTGACCGCCCTCAACGTGATCAGCGTAAATGGCAAAGACCGGCTGGCCTGCGCGCTTGTGACGCCTGGCAACGGCGAAGTCATGCTCGTCACCCGCATGGGCCGCTCGATCCGTTTCCCCGAAGAAAAAGTGCGGGCGATGGGTACAGCCGCACGCGGCGTCACCGGCATCAATCTCAAGCGGGATGACGAAGTCGTCGCCGCGCTGCCTGTCGCGCCCGACGGTGAGTTGCTCACCGTCACATCGGCCGGCTATGTCAAGCGTACCCCCATCAGTGAGTTCAGCCTGCAGGGCCGCGGCGGCGGCGGCATCATCGCCCATAAGCTCGACGAGCGCACCGGCGACCTGGTCGGCGCTGCCATGCTGACGCCGGAGCACGCCTTCGCTGCCTTCGTGACGGCGAAAGGCGTGGCGAAACCGCTTGGACTGGTAGCTATCCCTTCCAGTCGACGCAGCGCGCTGGGCTCGCCTAAGGTCGACCTGGCCAGCAGCGACGCGGTCGCGGCCGTACAGGCCGTCTCCCCCGTCGTGGCAGCCATGGACAGCCCGCCGCCCCCACCCGACCCGCAGCTGAATGGCAGAGGGGACGCCGAGGTCCCGTCTCCGGCAAAGGATAACCAGGAGAAAACTGAGCAAGCGCCCGCAAAGAAGAAACCGGCTGCCGGGACTACCTCGGCTAAACAGGGAAAATCAGGCGCCCAGCGCAAGACGCGCAAACTCGCCAGCGAAACGTCCAAACAGTCTAAGCCCGCAACCGGTGAACAGCCCGCACCGAAACAGGCCGCGCCAGAACCTGCGAACGGCGAACTCTCCAGCCGCAGCGCAAAGCCCCGTCGCAAGTCCCGCCGAGATGGCGCCCAGGAAACCTCACCCCCGGCCGACGCCAATAACGCGTCAACCCGGCGCCGCAAAGCCGGCGAGACCAGTCAGCCCGAGCCTGAGGCCAAGCGTTCAGACGGGCCCCGCCGGGCAAAGCGAACGAAAAAGTCTGCCAAGGATTCCCAGCCAGAGGGAAAGCGGGCCGCAGCTGCCTCTGTGAACCAGTCCGTACAGGCAAGTCTGCTCGATGAACCGGCCGCAACGCCAAAGCCCGCTGCCGCCAAGAAACCCACACGAGCAGCCGGAAAAGGCGCCGGTAAACTGGCGCGCGTGAGTAGCGTCACTGGCGGCCGCAAAAAGAGCAAGAATCAGTAGCCTGAACGAAAAACGCCCCTCGACCCCACAAAGGGGCCGAGAGGCGCTGCCTCGCAATCCGTAGCTTGATGGGGCGGACCCTACCGCCCTCCCACCGGTGAAATCAGCTGCTCGTTCGAACGGTGGCTCCGTCGCCACAGTATCGTCGCCAGCACACCGATCAACAGCGGTACCGTCGCTGCCAGCGACCAGCGCCAGGAAATACCGCCCTCCTGACGTGCCGGCAGCATACCCTCGTTGCCCAGCCGCCGACGGTGCTCCGCCAGCAGCGCCTCCTTCAACCGCGCCCGGAACTCCGGCGACGGCCGTACGAATGGGAAGAGCCTGCCTAGGAAGCTCACCATCTGGGCGAAATGTTCCTCCTCCTCTTCCGTCAACTCGTCGTCGATCACATCAGTTTCCACTTCGCTGTCCGGCGCCTGCCGAAAGGGCATGACCCGCCCAACGTCTGCTCTGAACTGCTGCAACCTGTCCAACATGTTCGCGCTTCCCATCGGATGCCTACTTTCCTTTATGTTCGGAAACGGATGGCGTCCCCTCCGCTTCACCGTCCTCGAACTGTTCGCTCAGATCTCTGCGCAGTGCCGCCAGCGTGCGAAAATAAAGTGACTTGATCGCACCCTCGCTCTTCTGCATCAGTTCGCCGATCTCAATGTTGGTCAGTTGATCTCCGAACTTGTGAAAGAGAAGTCGCCGCCGTTCCTCCGGCAGCCTCTCTATCGCCGCCCACAAGGCCTCCTCCCCTTCACGGCGCTCTGCCGTCGCCTCCGGCTCGTCCCGCCTTTCCCCTGGGACGACCATCCCATCGATCGGGACGAACGTGCGCCGCCCCTGATCGCGGTGCCAGTTGGCCACCAGATTGTGCGCGATGCGGAAAAGCCACGCCCCAAAGGGCAGCCCCCTGTCCTCGTAGCGGTCCAGCCGGTCCAGCGCCCGGTAAAAGATGCGCGCCGTCAGGTCCTCCGCATCCTCGGCGTTCTGTACCCGGCTGTACACATAAGAGTAGATGCGATCAACGTAGCGCTCGTACAGTTCGCCAAACGCCTGCGTATCCTTCTTCGCCCGCGCCACCAGCGCCGACTCTATCGCCCTCTCTTCTTCCTGAGAATCAGGCGCTGTCCTTCCGGGGCGGCTTCCGTTGGCGCTCCTGTCTGCTTCGTTCAGAGCGTTCCCGTTCATAATCTATAACACGCTGTCGCTGGAATCGTTGCGCAGTGGAAGTTGGAGAGCCCCTCCCGGCTGAACTGTCCAACGCCACAGTCCCGGTTTGCGACCGAAACCGAAGGCCTCCCGGTCCTCTCTCCGCGCTCGCCCCTCTTGCACGCAAAGGGCGCAGAGGCAGCGCACGTCACCATTATAGAGAATCGGATGGCTCTGCGCCAAACCGGGCGAATTTAGCGTCCCCGAACCCCGCGCGACCGCTTGATCCAACTTCCAATAGTTTGGCCTGCAATTTCCGCTATGCTATATTTGATCAACGTATTGCATCTTCGCTGTTTGAGCGTGAACAATCCGGAAATGCACCAATTTAGGAACAAATTCCTGGAGGACGGGAGGCAAAAGTGCGCGTAAGCTGCTTTCAGGAGAATCTGTCTAAGGGCCTGTCGATCGTCGGTCGCGCGGTATCGTCGCGCAGCACTTTGCCGGTTCTCGGCAACATCCTGCTGGAAGCGAAGGATGATCAGTTGCGCTTGGCAGCCACCAATCTGGAGATCGGCGTCAACTGCTGGATCGGCGCCCGCATAGAGGATGAAGGCGCCATCACCGTGCCGGCCCGCCTGCTGACCGAATTCGTCAACAGCCTGCCGCCCGAAAAGATCGAGATGGAGCTGTCCGTCCGCACGCAGACACTCCATCTGCGCTGCGGCAAATTTGACGTCAACATAAAGGGCATCGACGCCCAGGAGTTCCCCGTAATTCCCACCGTCGACAATGGCGATGGGCCCGAAGAGACCGCCGAAGCCCTCGAAGGCCGCACCATCGCGCTCGAGACCGCCGGGCTGACAAAGATGATCGATCAGGTCGTCTTCGCCGCCGCCACCGATGAGAGCCGCCCGACCCTCACCGGCGTCGAAGTCACTTTTGCCAAAGAGCGCCTCTCGCTCGCTGCAACCGACGGCTACCGGCTCAGCGTGCGCAGCATCGAAGTCGATGAGGCCTTCACCGACGATCTGTCCGTCGTCGTGCCCGCCCGGCATCTGAGCGAGTTGGGCCGTATCATCGTTGACGCCGAAGACGAAAAACCGGTCCAGGTCACCGTGACCCAGGCCCGCAATCAGATCCTCTTCCGCGTCTGGGGCAAGGGGGGCGAGACCCGCGGCGCCTTTCACCAGGTCGATCTCGTCAGCCAGCTGATCGCCGACCGCTTCCCCGACTACCGGGCCATCATCCCCAAGAGCCACAACACACGTACCGTCGTCGGCACCGACGCCTTCCTCCAGGCCGTGCGCGTCGCCCAGCTATTTGCCCGCGACAACGCCAACATCGTCCGCCTCAAGATCGAGCCCAACGGCGACACCGGCGTCGGCAACCTCCATCTCACCGCGAATAGCGCTGAAATGGGCAACAGCAAGAATGAGTTGGATGCAATGGTGGAAGGCGACGATTTGGAGATCGACTTCGATGTCCGCTATCTGATCGCCGTCCTCAGCCAGATCGACGAGGAACAGGTCGTCCTCGAAACCACCCAGTCCAACCGTCCCGGCACCATCCGGCCCCTGGGACTAGGCGACGAAGAGTTCCTCCACGTCGTCATGCCCATGCACCCGCCCCGCTGACCGAATGTCCGATCCAAGAGACAAATGACGGGAGTCGTGGTCAAAGCGGCTCCCGTTTTTTTGGGTGAAAATCTGGTTCACTCGCCGGACGAATACGCCACCACCTCGTTCAGCTTTTGGGAAAGCCGGTCCTCAGCACTTTCCAGGTCGTACTGAGTCTGTAGCCCCATCCAGAACTCTGCAGAGTTCCCAAAGTAACGCGAGAACAGAAGGGCAGTTTCGGCTGTGATCGAGCGCTGCGCCCGCACGATTCCGTGTATTCGCCGCGCGTCGACACCGATCGCCTTGGCCAGACCGTACGGGGTGATGTCTAGCGGCAAGAGGAACTCCTGATAGAGGATTTCTCCTGGATGAATGGGAGGCAGTCTGTTCATCACTGTATCATCTTTCTGCAGCTCTTGGTTCTTCTTGTAAGTGGATAGCCACCAAGGACTGGCTATACATCTCTTTCAGACTTATCATCGATCATTTCAGTGGTAGTCCACTATTTCCACGTCATAGGCGTCTTCCCCGCTCCAGACAAAGCAAATACGCCACTGGTTGTTGATGCGAATGCTGTGTTGGCCGGCCCGGTCTCCTGTAAGGGCCTCTAACCGATTTCCTGGGGGTATCCTCAGGTCTCTTAAGCTTCTTGCGTTGTTCAGAATCATAAGTTTCATTTGTGCACGAATCTGGATGTCCTCGGGGAATCTTCTGACTCGTTGCCGTTCTGCGACCCGCCGAGTGGGTCTATCTCGATAGCTCCGAATCACGAACTTAAGGTGTCCAGTATGTTCTTGTCAAAACTGGGACTGAAATGATGCACAATCGACAGTTTTGCCACCTACTGGTACCCGCCAATACCAAGCAGCTCCTGCGTCGCCGGATCGGCCTCTTCGATCACCTTCTCCATCAACCCGTTCTCCGGACTGTCTCCAAACGGCGACTTGCGCATCCATGTCGGCCCGTAGCTCAGAATCAGCACGCGCCGCTTACTGCCTTCCGCGCCCGTCGGCATCGCGCGATGCCACAAGTTGCCGTGCAGGACCACGCAAGTGCCTGCCGGCGCCCGGATCTCCCGCTGGCCCGCCAGGTCACCGTACTCCGCCAACGGCAGATCCTCACCTGTATGCAGATGCGTACCCGGCGCCACCGCCAGCAGCCCGTTGGCGTCGTTCAACTCGTCCAGATAGATCAGGCAGTCCAGCTTGTGCGGAAACGCGAAAAAGGGCGGCACCGGCTCCGTCATCCCCGGCTGATGGTGATGCCAGCGCGTGAACTGGACCTCTTGGCCCGGATAGCTGATGCGGGCCGCCAGCTGGCGAATGCGCACAAAGGGACCGAGCACCGCCCGTGCCAGCGAAAGAACTGGTTCATAATTGATCAACATGTGAAAGTCGGCATGCTTGTCAAACAGATGCCGCGGAATCCAGTCCCGGCCGCGCAACCGGCTCCCATCGGCCTCCTCAAACTCCGCCTCTTCCACTTCGTCCAACGCCCGCCGCAGCATCTCCAGCGGCTCACCCTCGATCAAGGCCTCGCGTACCAGGCAGCCGTCTTTCGCAAAACTCTCAATCTCAGCTTGTGAGGCCCAGACGTCGAAACTCCGTTCACGCTCCTGGCCCTCGTTGTTGACCAGAATGTGATAGGAGATCGTGTGGTGTGCGAAAGAGTCGTACTTGTCCCGCATCTGGTCCTGGAGGCTGGTCACAGCGTTCGATTTCATCGTCTTGATCCTTAACCTGCATCGTCTGCTTGGCAAACCCGTGGCGGCGGCCGGTAAACGTCCGCCGGTCACTTCTAGTTCGCTTTCTCCAGACGCGGTCCCTCCGGCGTGTCGTGTACCTGCCAGCCCAGCGCGCTGATCTCGTCCCGCAAAGCGTCGGCCTCGGCCCAGTTGCGTTCGGCGCGCGCGGCCTGACGCTGTTCGGCCAAAGCCAGGATCGGCTCTGGCGCCTCTTCTTCCTCCGCATTCTCGGCAGCGTCCCGCACCGCGCTAGCCCGCTCCCAAATCTCCCCCGGAATACCGTCTTGCGGCGTCGGCGGCAAGCGCCAGTCCCCCAGCGCCGTCGCAGGGAATCGCGACCCGCTTCCGAACACCTGCTCGCCTTCCGATGTCAGCACCGTCGCGCCCCCCTGACCTACAAGCTCACATTCCCCCTTCAAAGGATCGATCACCACGCCGGTGTTCTCGTCGATCCCCAATACCGTCACCGGGCGCGGCAGCAGCGACAGCAGCTCGTCGAAGCGAGGCTGACCCATGTAACAGTGGCTGGTGTCCAGTTCTTCGCCGCCATCATTGTTGTTCCAGTGGGGAATGACGCTCAGCCGCAGTCCAAAGTCCGCGAAAAAGGCCAGCCCTTCGATCCAGTGGAGATCCTGGCCGACCTTGTAAATCTCATAGACCGGCAGCGTGTAGCGTCCGGACGCCACCGTTGTCGCGCTCGAAAAGCAGATCGCCCCGCCTAACCGGTGCCGCGCCCGTAATGCGTGCCAGGCGTAGCTGTCGCGCAACTGGCGAACCGCATAGGAAGGACTGCCCGGTCCCATGAAAAGATAACTGTTTTCCAATAATGGACCTGCAATTTCAGGGTCGTCGGGATCGAACTCTGTGCCCCGCTTGCGCGCCGGCACAATCGAAACTTGGGGTGAATAATTGCGCAGATGACGTTCCAGATACGCGCCGACCTTTCCCGCCACCGCCGGCGAATTCAGTTCAAAGCCGGCCGGCGTCTCCAGTATGGCAACCTGGACAGGCGTCGGCAGTTCCCGCATCACCCGCTCATGAATCCGGTAGGCCCCCGGTGCCGTCTCCCCCGAGCCAAAGAGAGCTATCGGGCCAATTTCACTCATCGCATCCCCCCTTTTTCACCCGGCTGCTCCTCCTCTATCCGACCCCGACTGGGAGTTCTGACAAGGCAAAAGCAGCGTTGACAAAGGCACGCAACCTCCGCATAGTTTCAGGATCTCTCGCCGTCCTGACCCCATCGGTATCTCTCCAGGCGCCTCGCTGATGTGCTATACTGTTGCGGCAGTTCAGTGGGCGTTACCGCAGCTACCGGGACCGTGTCGCTCCTGTATGAAAACCTTTGTCTTCCGGATGCTCGTCTTCACGGCGGGCGCAGTAACCCTCGGCGTCGAGTTGAGCGCCGCCCGTCTGCTGGAACCCTGGTTCGGAAACAGCCAGATCGTGTGGGCCGCCTTGATCGGCCTCATCCTCTCCTACCTGGCAATAGGAGCCTGGTTGGGCGGGAAACTGGCCGACCGCTTCCCCAG
This sequence comes from Caldilineaceae bacterium SB0664_bin_27, assembly GCA_009838625.1. Taxonomy (GTDB): domain Bacteria; phylum Chloroflexota; class Anaerolineae; order Caldilineales; family Caldilineaceae; genus Bin5. The sequence continues at coordinate 2,612 of VXRG01000180.1, read as the reverse complement.
CCTCGGCGGACTGCTGACGATCATGACCATTGCCGGCCTCGGCGTCGCGCTCACGCCGGCCGTCAGTCCGCCCATACTGCGCCTGGCAACGGTGGGGCTGAACGACTATCTTCCAGGTCTGCTCGCAGGCGCGCTGCTCGTCGTATTGCTGCTCTTCAGTTTGCCAGTGATCCTGTTGGGAGCGGTCAGCCCGTGGGCCGTGCGCCTGGCGGTTACCGACCTGCAGCAGACAGGCCGTGTAGCCGGACACCTCTATGCCATCGGCGCCTGCGGCAGCATTATCGGCACCTTTCTGCCCGTTCTCTGGCTGATCCCCTCCTACGGAACCCGCTGGAGTTTCTACTTGTTGGCGCTCTGGCTGCTGACCGTCACACTCCTGGCGGCGCTCCTGCACGGCCGCAGCCGCCGCATCCACGGCTTGGCGCTGCTCGCGCTGGGCGCAACCCTTGCCTTGGCTCTCATCGATCCCGGCAGCGTGCGCGCCCACTGGGACAGCCGGAATGACAGCCCAATTCTATACGAAGACGAATCTCTCTACAACTATATCCTTGTCAGGGCATGGGGCAGCGAGCGCCACCTTCAGCTCAACGAAGGCGTCGGCATCCACAGCGTCTACCACCCCGACAGCCTGCTCAGCGAGGGCATCTGGGACTATTTCCTCCTGGCCCCTTACTTTCGACCTGACGGCAGACTCGGCCCGCACGAGCGCGTCCTTGTCATCGGGCTGGCCGCCGGCACCGCGCCTCATCTGTACACGCAAATCTACGGTCCGCTTGACATCGTCGGAATCGAACTGGATCCGCAAATTATCGAAGTGGGGCGGCGCTACTTTGACATGAACCAACCCAATCTGACGGCTGTAGCCGCAGACGGCCGCCGCTGGCTGCTCGACCAGCCTGCAGACGAAATCTTCGACATCGTCCTGGTGGATGCCTACCGGCCACCCTATATACCGTTCCACCTCACAACTGTGGAGTTCTTTCAGCTTGCGCGCAGGCATATGAGCGAACAGGGCGTCCTGATGATCAATGTAGGTCGTTCCCCGACCGACTATGCGCTCGTCGACGCCCTGGCCGCCACGCTCGCTGCTGTCTTCCCTTACGTGCTGATTATCGACGAGCCTGGGCCGCCCGATGATCTCGGCAACTCCCTCGTCGTTGCTGCCAACCAACCGGCGACACAGGAAGCCTTCACCGCCAATGTAACCGGCATGCCCTCTTCACTACCGCGCCAGTTCCGCCAGTTCGCGCTCGAGGTAGCCGGTTGCGCCAGCGAGTCCTCATGCGACCGCAATCTGTCCCGCGTGCGCGCGACCGGTCCGTACTCAGACACAACCGTTCTCACCGACGACCGTGCCCCCGTTGAACGACTGGTGCATGGCATAATCTGGAGTTTCCTCCGCGGCATGACAGAACCGCAGTAACCGACTCACTCTATATGCCAACCTTTGCCGGCCACTGGCCCTATCGAAAGAGCAACTAAATATGACCAACTCACGCACTCTATTGGGCGTCTTCGCCCACCCTGATGACGAGAGCTTCGGGCCGGGCGGAACGCTGGCTCGCTACGCTGCCGAAGGCGTGCAGGTGCATGTCATCATCGCCACCGACGGCGACGCCGGCTCCGTCACCGAAAGCCACCGGAACCAGAGTGAACGTACGCTGGCCCAGGTACGGAGCGAAGAGCTCTCCCGCGCCGCCGTCGAGCTGGGCGTCACCAGCATCTGGAACCTACCCTACCGCGACAGCGGCATGCGCGGCTCGCCCGACAATGAGCATCCCAGGTCCCTCGTGCAGCAGCCGCTTGAACGGCTTGTGCACGAGTTGATCGAATACTTCCGCCGCTTGAAACCGCAGGTCGCCATTACCCACGATCCCTACGGCGGCTACGGCCACCCCGATCACATTCGCTGCTGTGAGGCCGTTACCGCAGCCTTCTATGCCGCAGGACAGGCGGACGCATCGAACGCAGATCGCAATGGCGGCGGCCTGCCTCCTCACGCGGCTCAGAAACTCTACTATTCCAGCTTCGACAAACGCATGCTCCGCTGGATCGTGAAATTCATGCAGCTCACAGGCCGCAACCCCCGCCAGGTCGGCCGCAATCAAGATGTCGACTTGGTCCAAATCGCCGCTTGGGAGACTCCAATCCACGCCCGCATCGACGTTCGCGCCTTTCTCGACCACAAGGAACGGGCCAGCCGCGCCCACGCCAGCCAGTATAGTGGCGGACCTTCCACGCTACGCGCGCTGCCGCAGCCTCTGCGCCGCAGGCTGTCCCGCTTCGAAAACTACACCCGCGCCTTTCCCGCCCCCACCGACTACCAGGAACCGGACCTGTTCCACAACGTGATCTGGCAGAAATAACCTGGTCCGCCGTCCGCAAACGAAAGCCCGCTTCCCCGCAAACTCGGATCGCGGATCGTCGGTATTGGCGCCTCGCTCCTGCCCACTCTGTCCGCTTCGGGACTCCGTCCGCACGCCAAACTTTGGTTTCGTCCAACTCGTGTTGTACGATCAGGTTGGTGCCCGTCGGTCCACGAGTTGGACTCGACGTTTCATCCACTTGATGGCGTGAAGTCTTGAGGATAACCTCGGACTCGGACCACCCGC
>VXRG01000006.1 GCA_009838625.1 Caldilineaceae bacterium SB0664_bin_27 | reverse complement strand
CCTCTTGCTCTCTTTGGCCTTACCTGATCCAGCAAACAATCTGGGATGCACCCCCCTTAACTCCTGATATTGACAGGACGTCGCGTATGCCTTATACTTTGAAGTTCAAGGTATGAACTGATTGGCTCGGTTCCGTTTGTCACTTGTGGACCTCGCATAACGGTGGGGGACGGTACCAGGGCGAATAGATCCGGCGTAATGTCCGCCGACGTTCGCGGCAGACGGATAGTTCGCTGCGCTCTTCGCGGCGGATGAATACTTTGCTGCGCACTGGGCAGCCGGGGAACAGTTCGAGTTCAGGTGCGTTCGGCCATAAGAGGAGATATCGTCCCCATTCAACATTCTGAAGTCCCGTCCGGATTGACCGTTATTCGTGCAGGTTTGAAAGACCGGCGACTGTGTACAGCTAAAGGAGCATGCGCTATATGATTGATATTGCCGTTGGAAACGGTGTTGGCGCCAAGACGCAGAGGAAGTCCTATTCACGAACTTCCAATCTGATCGAACTGCCCCGGCTCATCGAGATTCAGCTTCAGAGCTTTGAATGGTTCCGCACCAAGGGCCTGAAGGAGCTTTTTGAAGAGATTTCGCCGATCGTCAGTTTCAACAAGCATCTTGAACTGCATTTCGGCAACTTCCGCTTCGATGACGCCAAGCACACAGAGGAGACATGCCGGGTACGGGACATCACCTATTCCGCGCCGCTGTGGGTCGAGGTACGGCTTGTCAATAACGACACGGGGGAAATCAGTGAACAGGAAGTCTTTATGGGTGACTTCCCGCTGATGACCGACTCCGGCACCTTTATCGTCAATGGCAGTGAGCGGGTGGTGGTCAGCCAGTTGATTCGCTCGCCAGGCGTCTACTTCACAATTGAAGAAGATCGCAGCACTGGGCGCGACCTGACCGGCACCAAGTTGATTCCTCTGCGGGGCGCGTGGCTTGAGTTCGAGACGAGCAAACGGGATATCATCAGCGTCAAGGTCGATCGCAAACGGAAACTGCCGGCCACAATTCTACTGCGGGCCATCGGCTTCGGCACGGATGAAGAGATTCGGGCGTTGTTCTCCGACGTCGACGACAATGAAGACCACCCGTTTATCGAGTCGACCCTGGAAAGGGACGCGACGGCCAATCCAACCGAGGACCGGCAGAAAGGGATCGATGATGCGCTGCTGGAGTTTTATAAGAAGCTGCGGCCCGGCGATCCGGCGACATTGGATAACGCGCGTAATTTCCTGCAGAATCTGCTCTTCACGCCCCGTCGTTACGACTTGGGGCGGGTGGGTCGCTACAAGCTCAATCGCAAGTTGGAGCTGGAGGAACCTCTCTCGACGCGCATTCTGACGAACGACGATATCGTGTCGGTCGTCCGCCGCATCATTGACATCAATAATGGCCGCGAGATGCCCGATGATATCGATCATTTGGGGAATCGACGCATCAAGACAGTCGGTGAGCTGATCCAGAGCCAGCTGCGCATCGGTCTTTTGCGCATGGAGCGGGTCGTGCGGGAACGAATGTCGATCCGCGAGCCGGAGCAGGTGACGCCGCTGAGCCTGATCAACATTCGTCCGGTTGTGGCGGCGACGCGGGAGTTCTTCGGCAGCAGCCAATTGAGCCAGTTCATGGACCAGACGAACCCGCTCGCCGAGTTGACCCACAAGCGGCGCCTGAGCGCACTGGGCCCCGGCGGCCTGCGCCGGGAGCGGGCAGGATTCGACGTGCGCGATGTCCATTACAGCCACTATGGGCGAATCTGCCCGATTGAAACGCCGGAAGGCCCCAATATCGGCCTGATCGGCTACCTGGCCACCTACGGACGCATCAACGATTTCGGCTTTATCGAAACACCATACCGCCGCGTTTTCAACACTGTCGAAAATCAGGTCGATGCATTGAAAGGACGCGTCCTCGCCGAAGATATCAGCGACCCTGACAGCGGCGACGTTATCGCGAAGAGAGACGTTGAACTGACGGCCAAACTGGCCAATCAGATCGCCGCTGTCGAAAGCCTGAAGGAGGTGCGGGTACGGCCTTTCGTAGGGGGAGACGTCATCTATCTGAACGCCGATACGGAGGAGCGTTCTCCCATCGCTCAGGCTTCGACACCGCTGGACAAGGCCGGCCACTTTCTCAACAGGCGGCCCTCGGTGCGTCAGGCTGAAGAGTTCCGCTTTGAAGAGCCGCAGCGCATCGAATATATGGACGTGTCGCCCAAACAGGTCGTCGGCGTTTCTGCGGCTTTGATTCCTTTTTTGGAGCATGACGACACCAACCGCGCCTTGATGGGCTCCAATATGCAGCGGCAGGCCGTGCCCCTGGTGCAGCCTGATGCGCCGATTGTCGGCACAGGCATGGAATGGCAGGCTGCGGTCGACTCGGGCCAGGTCGTTGTGGCGCGCAAGGCGGGTGAGGCCATTCGCGTGGTCAATACGGAGATTGTCATTCAAGAGGAAGATGGCTCACAGCATACCTACCCGTTGCGCAAGTACAATCGCAGCAATCAGAGCACCTGCATCGACCAGCGTCCGACGATCCAGAAGGGGGATCTGGTCGATGTAGGTACGGTGCTGGCAGACAGCTCTTCCACCCAGAACGGCGAGTTGGCGCTGGGGCAGAATGTGCTCGTAGCCTATATGAGCTGGGAAGGCGGCAACTACGAAGACGCGATCCTGGTCAGCGAACGGCTGGTTGAAAACGACAAATACACCTCAGTACATATTGAGAAGCACGAGATTGAGGCCAGAGAGACGAAGCTTGGCCCGGAGGAGATCACCCGGGACATTCCCAACGTGGGCGAGGATGCGCTGAGACATCTGGACGAGGACGGCATCATCCGGATCGGCGCTGAAGTTGCCGCCGGCGACATTCTGGTCGGGAAGATAACTCCCAAGGGGGAGACCGAGTTGACGCCGGAGGAGAAACTGCTGCGGGCGATTTTTGGCGAGAAGGCGCGTGAAGTAAAGGATAGCTCCTTACGGCTTCCCCACGGTGAGCGGGGCAAGGTGGTGGATATCAAAGTATTCACCCGCGAAGACCATCAGGACATGCCCGCCGGAGTGGAAATGATGGTGCGTGTGAGCATTGCACAGCGGCGCCGTCTGACTGAAGGCGACAAGATGGCCGGCCGGCATGGCAACAAGGGCGTGATCTCCCGGGTTGTGCCGGTGGAGGATATGCCATTTCTGGAAGACGGCACACCAATCGACATTATTCTGAATCCGCTGGGTGTGCCCGGGCGCATGAATATCGGTCAGGTTCTGGAGACCCATCTTGGATGGGCGGCCGACCGCCTCGGCTTCATGGCGGAAACACCGGTATTCGATGGCGCGAAAGAGGACGAGATCGAATCCGAACTGGCGCGAGCCTGGCTGATCGATCTGGCCTGGCAGGATGTCACCCAGCAGGCATGGGCGTCTGTTCGCGAGCAGGAAGTCGACAGCGATGCCCTGATGGACGACAACGATGCCCGCCGGCTCTATCTGCTGGAATGGCTGGAACCGCGCGGCTACGACCCGGAAATGCTGTTTTTCGACGACAAATACGCGCGCAGCGCCGCCCTGGCTGAATGGCTGAAGGATAGGGGGTATGAAGCGGAGCTTGTCGTACCGGAAACCAGATCAGATGCTTCGGATCAGTATGCCCGCTATGTTTCCGTGCGGGAGTGGATGCTGTATCACGGTTGCGAGGAGGACGGGACAACCTTGTCAGAGGTTGCTGACGATCCCATCCTGGCGCATTTGGAGGCGGGGGAACAGTTGGACGCCTCGCTGCTCGAAAGGTTTGAAGCGGCGGCACAGGAGTATTCGAACGAAAATGGCTGGCCGCTGCCGACGACCGGTAAACAGAAACTCTTCGATGGCAAAACGGGCGAACCTTACGATGCCCATGTAACTGTTGGGATCGCGCAGATGCTCAAGTTACATCATCTGGTGGAGGATAAAGTCCACGCCCGCAGCACGGGCCCCTACAGCCTGGTCACGCAGCAACCGCTGGGTGGCAAGGCGCAGTTTGGTGGTCAGCGTTTTGGCGAAATGGAGGTTTGGGCCCTGGAGGCTTACGGCGCAGCCTACACGTTGCAGGAGATGTTGACGATCAAGTCGGACGATACGACAGGCCGGGTGAAAACCTACGAGGCGATTGTCAAGGGCGACGAGATCCAGAGCCCCGGCGTGCCGGAGAGTTTCCGCGTTCTGGTGAAAGAGTTGCAGAGTCTGGCCCTTTCGATTGAAGTCATCAACGAAAAGAATGAGGTGATACAACTCGATAAAGATGAGGTTGAGGACCGTCTGCCGCATCTCGGCTTCAGCCTGAACGTACCCAGCCCGATGAGCCGCAGCAGCGAGTAAGGGCGCCGCCAACCGAGGCCGCCGCCAACCGCATCTGCTGCGGAACTGGCAACGGGCGAATCGTGTACAGCGCCCGGTGGCCTGTGAATTCACCGACCACCGCGAGGCCGCCGTCAAACGCAACTGCTGGGCGCATGGCAGCGGACGAAACGCAAAGGAGCCATAATGGAAGTACGAGATTTTGACGCAATTCGCATTTCTCTTGCCTCCCCGGACCAGATTGACGACTGGAGCTTCGGCGAAGTAACGAAGCCGGAGACGATCAACTACCGCACCCTGCGACCGGAACGGGACGGACTGTTCTGTGAACGTATCTTCGGGCCGCAAAAGGATTGGGAATGCGCCTGTGGCAAGTACAAGCGCGTCCGCTATAAGGGCATCGTCTGCGACAAATGCGGTGTGGAAGTGGCGCCGCAGCGTGTGCGCCGCGAACGCATGGGTCATATCCAACTGGCATCGCCGGTCAGCCACATCTGGTATGTGAAAGGTGTTCCCAGCCATCTGGGGCTGCTCCTGAACATCAGCCCGCGCCATCTGGAGCGGGTCCTGTACTTTGCTCAGTTCATCATCACCGACGTAAACGAAGATGCGCGCGGCCGGGCCATTCAGCGCCTCGAAAAAGAGATGCAGATGGGGATAGCCCGATTGGAGAACGAGGCGCAGGAGCAGATCGACGTCGTCGAAGGCAGTGCGCAGAGCCAGCTTGATGAGCTGGACGAGGACGAGCAGTCACAGATTGCGCGGCTCGATGAGCGCATCAACCGGTCTTCGTCAGAGGCGATCAGCCAGGCCCAGCGGCTCCAGGACTGGATTCAAAGCAATCTCGACAAGAAAGCGCCGGAAGATAAGGGCCTGGACTGGGTGGACGAGCCCATTATCGCAGCCCAAAAGAAGGTCACCGCCAAGCACGAACGAACGATCAACGACCATGTGCAGGAACGGTTGGATACGCTCCAGTTTGAGTCCGACGAGGAAAAGTCGGATATTCGGACGCAGATTCAGGCGAAGCAGACATTCGTGCGCCAGGAACTGGAGGAGTTGCTCGAAAAGATGCGTGAAGATGTGGCCGAACAGCGGGAGCGGCTGCAGTCCGGCGCGGAAGCTGAGTTGGACGAATTGAAGAGCATGAATGAGATGCAGCTCCTGACTGAAACCCGCTATCGCGAGCTGGCCGACCGGTGGGGCAACATCTTCAAAGCGGGAATGGGCGCCGAGGCGATCCGCGATATCGTAGCCAAAGTCGATCTGGACGAGCTGGCTAAGGAGTTGCGCCTGGAGATCTTTACGACCAAGAGCAAGCAGCGCCGCAAGAAGGCGGCCAAACGTCTGCGCGTTGTGGAAAACTTCCGCAAAAGCGGCAATCGGCCCGAATGGATGGTGCTGACGATTTTACCGGTGATTCCGCCGGAGCTGCGTCCAATGGTGCAGCTGGATGGCGGGCGCTTCGCCACCAGCGATCTCAACGATCTGTACCGGCGGGTCATCAACCGCAACAACCGTCTCAAGCGGCTGCTTGACCTCGGCGCGCCCGATGTAATCGTCCGCAACGAAAAACGCATGTTGCAGGAAGCGGTCGATAGTCTGATTGACAACGGGCGGCGGGGCCGGGCGGTCAGCCGCAGCGGCAAGCGCAAGCTCAAGAGCCTGAGCGATATGCTCAAGGGGAAACAGGGCCGCTTCCGCCGCAACCTGTTGGGAAAACGCGTCGACTACTCCGGCCGCTCGGTCATTGTGATCGGCCCCACGTTGAAGCTGCACCAGTGCGGCCTGCCAAAAAAGATGGCGTTGGAGCTGTTCAAACCGTTCGTCATGCGGCGTCTGGTGGAGGACAACTATGCGCACAACATCAAGAGCGCCAAGCGCATGGTAGATCGCCAGCAATCCGAGGTATGGGATGAGCTGGAGGAGATCTGCAAGGAGCGGCCGGTGCTGTTGAATCGGGCGCCGACGCTGCATCGCCTGGGCATACAGGCCTTTGAAGTCACGCTGGTAGAAGGAAGCGCGATTCAGTTGCACCCTCTCGTCTGCGACGCGTTCAACGCAGATTTTGACGGTGACCAGATGGCCGTGCATGTGCCGCTGAGCCAGTCTGCGGTGGATGAGGCCCGGCAACTGATGCTTTCCAGCCAGAATCTGCTCAAGCCCAGCAGCGGTGAACCGATTGTCGGCCCCTCCAAAGACATGGTGATGGGTGTCTACTACCTGACGACCGAAGAGGACGAGTCGACGCCCGATGCCGAACTGCCGCTCTTCAGCTCGATGGATGAAGCGGAATACATATACAGCCTGGGTCATGTCAAATTACGGGATTCGATCCGGGCGCGCTTTACGACGCGTTTCGACGTTCAGCCGATCGAATCGATGGAGGTGAGCGAGCGAGTGATGGATGCCTTGCAGGAGCACGGCATCGCCACCGTCGGCGAACTGATGGACATCTATGCCCAGGGCGAACGCCATATGATTCAAGAGATCCCCGCTTTTGGGGTAGCGGCCATGACTGAGGTGCGGGACGCCCTGCGGAAACTGAATCTGTTAGGTGCCGCCTGGCCGCAGGATCGTATCATTCGCACAACGATCGGGCGTATAATCTTCAACCGGGCGCTGCCTGAAGAGTTGTGGTTCGTCAACGAACTCCTCGATAAGAAAGGTGTCAATGAGGTCATCGACCTCTGTTACAAGCACCTGGGCCGGGAAGTGACTGCCGAAACGGTTGACAATATCAAGGACCTGGGTTTCGAATATGCCACCCGGTCCGGCATCACAATTGCGGTCAGTGACATTCAGGTGCCGCATGAAAAGGACGAGATAGTTGAGCGCACCTCTGACGAGGTGGCCGAGGCCGAGCGCCAGTACCGGCGCGGCCTGATCACCGAGGAGGAGTTGTACGAAAAAACGGTCGAACTGTGGACACGGGCTGCTGACGAAGTGACGGCCGAAGTGCGTAAACTGCTCAGCCCCCTTGAGGGGCTCGGCGCGATGGCGCACTCCGGTTCCACCAAGGGGGGCGTCAATACCGTGCGGCAGTTGGCCGGTATGCGCGGCCTGATTGCAGGCCCCAATGGGCGCATCATTCCTTTGCCGATTCGCTCCAATTTCCGCGAAGGGTTGACCGCGCTGGAGTACTTCCTCAGCACACACGGCGGCCGCAAGGGCCTGGCGGATACGGCTCTGCGAACCGCAGATGCCGGCTATCTGACCCGCCGACTAGTGGATGTGGCGCAGGATGTGATCGTGACCGAGGATGATTGCGGCACCAATGCCGGCATCTGGATCGATGCCGACAGTTCAAGGGTGATGGGCGAGAGCTTCGCCGACCGCGTGGCCACGCGCACGCTTGCCGCTGCGATCAAACATCCTGATTCCGATGAGACGTTGCTGGAGCGCGGTACCGTCATTGACGAGGCTGCCCTGGCAACCATCGAGCGTCATGAGGTGGAAGAGGCTTTCGTCTATAGCCCGCTGACCTGCGAGTCCCGCTTTGGCCTCTGCAAGAAATGTTATGGAACAGACCTGGCCCGAGGAGGAACGGTGGAGCAGGGTGAAGCGGTGGGTATTATCGCGGCACAGTCGATCGGCGAGCCGGGTACCCAGCTCACGCTGCGCACGTTCCACACCGGCGGTGTGGCCGGCAGTGATGACATCACCCAGGGTCTGCCTCGCGTCGAGGAACTGTTCGAGGTACGAAACCCCAAAGGTGAAGCTGTCATCAGCGAGATCGATGGCAAGGTCGATATCTGGTGGGAAGGCGATCAGCGCATGTTGAAGGTGAGCCGCACCGAACTCAAACGACGGGAAGTCGCTATTCCCGAAGGCTTTGAGTTGATGGTGGATTCGGATGACCGGGTGCAGGAAGATACGGTCATCGCCCGCAACGGAGACGAGGATGCACAGGGACTCCTGGCAGGCATGGAGGGCCAGATCTTCGCCGAGAACGGTCAGGTCATCATCCGCCGGGAAGACAACCTGGTATGGGAGACCGATATCCCGGCCAATGCCCGATTGCGGGTAGAGAAGGGTAAAGAGGTGACCGCCGGCGAGCAGCTGACCGAAGGCTCGAAGAATCCAAGAGAAATTCTGCGCATTCAGGGCCGGGAAGCCTGCCAGTTATACCTGTTGGAACAGGTGCAGCAGGTATACCGGAGCCAGGGCGTTGCGATCCACGACAAGCATATCGAGGTGATCTTGCGCCAGTTACTGCGGCGCGTGATGATCCGGGCGACCGGCGACACCGATTTCCTGCCGGGCGAACTGGTGGACCGTTTCCAATTTGAGGATGAGAACAACAAGGCGATCGGCCACGGCCACCGCCCGGCTAAAGCCGAACCGGTCGTGCTGGGGCTGACAAAGGCCGCCTTGAATACCGAAAGCTTCCTGGCTGCGGCCAGCTTCCAGGAGACCACGCGCGTGCTCACCGATGCCGCTGTGCAAGGCCAGCGGGACGAGTTGCGGGGCCTCAAGGAGAATGTCATCATCGGCAAACTGATTCCGGTCGGCTCCGGCTTCCGCACGCGGCGCATGTGGGAAGAGGAGAAGCAGCAGGCCGTTGAGCAGCTGGCGGAACAGCACGAAATCGCCGACGAGGGGTTGAGCGAACTTGAGTTCGACCTGGACGATCCTGATCTGGACTTGGCCGACCTCTCCGGTTTGGCGGAAATGGGTATCGGCCCGCTGGGGATGCTGTCCGGGTTTGGCGGCGGCGTCGAGGAGGAAGAACTCGACTTCGACTTCAACAATCTGAAGGACGAGGAGAGCGAAGAGATCAACGTCGACCTCCGCTAGAAATCAGTTGAAATGTCCCTGTATAGACAAGGGTGGAAGAGCTGGCTCTTCCACCCTTGTCTCTTTCCCTTGGACTTTTCCGCCGCTGACTTGCATTTTTGCGGCTCTGGCGGAGGCAGGACAGCCTAGCCGGCCTTTGCAAAGACCTCCCAAGCTCCACACCTCCGCAGATTTCTGTTCGTTTCCGAAATTCCTGTCAATCTATCATAGACTCTCGTAAACACTTGTGAACGCTCGTCCAAGCGGCTGCGAGTAGACTACCAGTTGTCTACGAGCATTCGGCAGTCCATCGGCGCCGGTGAGCCCCAACCACCGCCTTACCGACACCACATTCACGCCTTCGTCCCTGCGCCCGGAATCTGCCCCAAAATCGGAGGCGTTTCGCCAGAACCCATCGCCTACGCCCACAGAGAGACGCAGTAGTTGGTCGCATGGGGTGATGCACCAAAATGGTTCCTATCTGATTTGCCTACGGCAGCTAGGTTGTGATACAGTAGATTATTGTCTTTTCGTGGGCTACGATGACCACCAGGGAGGAACCATTTGCCGACGATAAATCAATTGGTCCGCAAGGGCCGCAAGACCAAGCCAAAGAAAGAAACCGCACCGGCCTTGCGCTTCACGCAGAACACATTGACCGGCCGCACAAAGCGGGTCAAGCAGGGTAACCCCCAGAAAAGGGGTGTATGTACACAGGTGCGAACGACAACACCCAAGAAGCCCAATTCCGCCCTGCGTAAGGTAGCCCGTGTGCGCCTTACCAATGGTGTTGAAGTTACGGCCTACATTCCTGGCGAAGGCCATAACCTCCAGGAACACAGTGTGGTTCTGGTACGCGGCGGTCGAGTAAGAGATCTGCCTGGCGTGCGCTATCATATCGTGCGCGGCGCGCTGGACAGCACGGGGGTCAATGACCGCAAGCGAAGCCGCAGCAAATACGGTACCAAGAAGCCGCGTTAAGCGCTTACTCCGGCGAGGCAGGACAGGCTGTGCGTCCAACACCTCGGGAGGCGCGCAGGCGCAAATGATGGAGATGGAGTTGTAGAATGCCGCGACGAAACCGGCCCGAAAAGCGTCAGGTTACGCCCGACCCCCGGCACAACAGCGTTGTGCTCGCCAAGTTCATCAACAATTTGATGGAACGGGGCAAGAAAAGTCTGGCCGCCAGAATTGTGTATACCGCACTGGATACCATAGCCGAACGCACCAATCGTCCACCTCTGGAAGTCTTCGAAGAAGCGCTCAGGAACGCCACTCCTCTGGTTGAGGTCAAACCGCAGCGTGTTGGCGGCGCGACCTATCAGGTGCCGATGGAGATCCGCCCTGACCGGCGGCAGGCCCTGGCCATGCGCTGGCTGATTCAGAATGCCAGGGGGCGGAGCGGCCGCAATATGGCCACTCGGTTGGCGAATGAACTTCTGGACACGGCGCGCGGCGAAGGACAGACCGTGCGCAGGCGTGAAGAAACGCACCGGATGGCAGAAGCCAATCAAGCCTTTGCACATTTTGCCAGAAGGCGATAGGTTTTTTGCCTTGATGGCAGTATAGACAAACGAGTTGGTTATTCCTGTTGTGTCCGGCGCCTTGGCTGGACACAGCTTCGGAGGAATCCGGCCCTTCCGGGTTTGGATCTACTCCTGAACTGAACATTACACGACGCATTCGAGCCACAGAGTGATGTCGCACTGCGCTCAGCAGTCCGCTGAGTGAAATTCGACGCTGCCGGATGAGCAGGCCGCCGGATATGCAGATTGCAAGCGCCCCTGCTCAAAAAGGGCGCGTTGGATTCTGGCGCCTGTAAGACGGTTGCGTCCGTTTTTGTTGGGCGCAGGAGGTCACGGCAGACCGTTCCCGGAGAACGGACTGCCGCCGAAAAAAATGAATACAGTGTTGTGAATGAATTACCGGGAAGGCAACACTGTGACGACAACGCTTCAGTGAGGCAGATTGCATCCCCTGAATGAATTGGGCTCTACAGTTGCATGCGGCCCTGATAAAGAGGGATGGGGGTCTGCCCACCAGGATAAGATCAGGTGAATTTGATGAGTCAGATACCATTACATAAGATTCGTAATATCGGAATTATCGCCCATATCGACGCCGGCAAGACGACGACGACGGAACGGATTCTGTTCTATTCCGGTCGTATTCACCGGATGGGCGAAGTGCATGAGGGGACCGCCGTCACAGACTGGATGGCACAGGAGCGGGAGCGCGGCATCACCATAACCGCGGCCGCGATTACGGCGAACTGGGTTGACAGCCGCAGCGGCGAGGAAGCCCAGATCAATATCATCGACACACCGGGGCATATCGATTTTACCGCCGAGGTGCAGCGCAGCTTGCGCGTCCTGGATGGCGGCATCGTCGTCTTCGACGCGGTTGCGGGGGTCGAACCACAGTCGGAAACCGTCTGGCGGCAGGCAGACACTTATCACGTGCCTCGCATCTGCTTCGTGAATAAGATGGACCGGGTGGGCGCCGACTTTGAGCGTACGGTCGGTATGATTGTCGACCGCCTGGGCGCGGACCCGCTGCCGATTCAACTGCCGTGGGGCGCGGAGGAGGATTTCCAGGGGGTCATCGACCTCTTAACGATGAAGGCCCTGCGATACAGCGATGCACTGGGCGCCACGCCTGAAACAGCCGAGATCCCCGAGGAGATGCGGACGGCGGCGGAAACGGCACGCGCCACCATGATTGAGCGGATTGCGGAAACCGATGAGGAACTGACAACGCTCTATCTGGAAGGCGAAGAGATCAGCGGCGAACAGCTGATCAAGGGCCTGCGCAATGCGGTTATTCGCAATGACCTCGTGCCGATACTTTGCGGTTCGGCGCTCAAGAACAAGGGTGTGCAACCTCTTCTGGATGCGATTGTTCGCTATCTGCCCAGTCCACTGGACGTGCCGCCGGTCGTTGGCCTTGACCCCAAGACAGAGGAAGAGAAGATTCGGTTTGCCGACCCGGAAGAGCCTTTCGCCGCGCTTGTCTTCAAGATCGTGACCGATCCCTTTGTCGGGCGCCTGGCTTATGTACGCGTCTATTCAGGTACTCTGGCGTCGGGCAGTATGGTCTACAATGCCAACAAGGGCCGGCGCGAACGGATCGGGCGGCTCTTGCAGATGCATGCCGACAAAAGGGAAGAGATCGAAGTTTGCCGCGCCGGCGACATCGCTGCCATTGTCGGCCTCAAGCAGAGCCTGACCGGTGAGACGCTCAGCGACCGCAACAACGAGATTTTGTTGGAGACGATTGAATTTCCGGCCCCGGTGATTGGGATCGCGGTTGAGCCGAAGTCCAAAGCCGATCAGGACAGGATGGCCGACGGACTTTTGAAGCTGGCCGAAGAGGACCCGA
Source organism: Caldilineaceae bacterium SB0664_bin_27 (assembly GCA_009838625.1). Lineage (GTDB taxonomy): Bacteria > Chloroflexota > Anaerolineae > Caldilineales > Caldilineaceae > Bin5. The sequence goes on along the minus strand of VXRG01000006.1, from coordinate 2,281 downwards.
CCTTTCAGGTACGGTACGATGATCAGACGGGGCAGACGATCATTAGCGGTATGGGTGAGCTGCACTTGCAGATTATCGTCGACCGTCTGAAGAGAGAGTTTCGGGTGCAGTGTAACGAGGGCCGCCCGCAGGTGGCCTACCGGGAAACGATCACAACACCGACACGGGCTGAAGGGCGGTTCGTGCGCCAGACAGGCGGCCGCGGACAGTTTGGCCATGTCTGGATCGAGCTGGAACCAAATGAAGAGGGCAAGGGCTTCGAGTTTGAGGACAAGATCGTCGGCGGGGCAGTCCCTAGAGAATATATCCCTGCGGTCCGCAAGGGTATCGAAGAGTCTATGGAAAGCGGTGTGTTGTCGGGTTACCCGGTGGTGGATGTTCGCGCCGCGCTGGTGGACGGTAGTTTCCATGAAGTCGATTCCAGTGAAATCGCCTTCAAGATAGCCGGTTCGATGGCCTTCAAGGAGGGCATGGCGAAGGCGCGCCCGGTCCTGTTGGAGCCAATCATGCTGGTTGAAGCGGTCGTGCCGGAGGAGTTTGTGGGCGATATTGTGGGCGATTTTTCCAGCCGCCGCGGGCAGATCGAGGGAATGGAAGCCCACAGCAACAAGGTTACCGCAGTGCGGTCGATCGTACCGCTGGCGGAGATGTTCGGGTACGCGACGACGCTCCGTTCGATCACCAGTGGCCGGGGCACCTTTACGATGCAGTTCGACAGTTATCAGCCTGACACGCAAAAGTCGGATGTCGGCGCCCTGCGGCGGGAATTCGCCTGAGTTGGATGCGGACGGTGCGGTCGGATTGGCCGTTTCACTTGTGTCCGGACTTGTCAACCGTCAGGACATTTCGTATACTGTTCAGGTTGCAGAGGCGGCGTCTGTGCTGCCGAGAAAACCGTCCAAGGCCACTCTGTCTGCAAGCGGATTTTTCGTCCGGTTGGCTACATCTGGAACGGTCTGAAAGCGTGCCTGCCGGGCAGCAGTGGAATCGCTTGAGCAAGTGTATACGGGAAAACTTTCCAGCTTCGTTGCGAGGCTGCTTGAATCTGCATAGTACAGTTGCAAAACAGTCAGGAGAGAAGAAGAATGGCGAAGGCAGTATTTGAGAGGAACAAGCCCCATGTGAACGTGGGGACGATCGGACATGTGGATCACGGCAAGACGACGCTGACGGCGGCGATCACGAAGGTGCTGGCGCTGCGGGGAATGGCAGATTTCAGTGCGTTTGAGGCGATCGACAATGCGCCGGAAGAGAAGGCTCGCGGCATCACCATCGCCATTGCGCATGTTGAGTACGAGACAGAAAACCGCCACTATGCGCACGTGGACTGTCCGGGACATGCCGACTATATCAAGAACATGATCACGGGTGCGGCCCAGATGGACGGCGCGATTCTGGTGGTGGCTGCGCCCGACGGCGCCATGCCGCAGACGCGCGAGCATATTCTGCTGGCGCGGCAGGTGGAAGTGCCGGCGATGGTTGTTTTTCTGAACAAAGTCGACATGATGGAGGACGAGGAGCTGCTGGAGCTGGTCGAGATGGAGTTGCGGGAGCTGCTCGACACCTACGAGTTCCCCGGCGATGACATCCCCTTTGTGCGCGGCAGCGCCCTGCACGCCCTGGAAAGCAGTTCTGAGGATCCCGATGCGCCCGAGTATGAGCCGATCTGGGAGCTGATGCGGGCGGTGGATGAGTATATCCCGACCCCTGTGCGCGAAATCGACAAGCCCTTCCTGATGCCGATTGAGGATGTCTTTTCGATCAAGGGCCGCGGCACGGTTGTGACCGGTCGCGTCGAGCGCGGAGTCATCCATCCGATGGAAGAGGTGGAGATCGTCGGAGTGAAGCCGACGCACTCGACCACCGTCACCGGAGTTGAGATGTTCCGCAAGCTGCTCGATGAGGGTCAGGCGGGCGACAACGTCGGTTGTCTGCTGCGCGGCATTGACCGCGAAGAGGTGGACCGCGGCCAGGTGCTGGCCAAGCCCGGCAGCATAACACCGCACACCCGCTTCAAGTCCGAGGTCTATGTGCTGCGCAAGGAGGAGGGGGGCCGGCATACTCCCTTCTTCAAGGGCTACAGGCCGCAGTTCTACATCCGCACGATGGACATCACCGGTTCGATCGACCTGCCGGCAGGGGTGGAGATGGTCATGCCAGGCGACAACGTGACGATGGAGGTCGAGTTGATTTCGCCCGTCGCCATCGAGACCGGCGGCCGTTTTGCCATCCGTGAAGGCGGCCGCACCGTCGCTGCCGGCGCCATCACCGAGATCATTCA
>VXRG01000109.1 GCA_009838625.1 Caldilineaceae bacterium SB0664_bin_27 | reverse complement strand
GTGGATGGCTTCCTCTCTTTGGGGGGCTCAGGTGGTGGTGGTGGGGCAGGTTCTCTGGCAGGGGACGGAGCGGGCGCTGGCGAGGCGGAGAGTTCGTCGGCCTCTCCAATCCTGGCAATCGGCGCGCCTTCTGCGACGCTTTCTCCAGGCTGGATGAGGTGCTCCAGCAGGACGCCCGCTACAGGCGACTCCACCTCCAGCGTAACCTTATCCGATTCGAATTCGGCGATCGGTTCACCCGCCTGCACCGCGTCGCCCACGCCCTTCAACCAGACCGAAAGCTCACCTTCATCGGCCTCAAAACCCAGGTCGGGCATGGGGATAAACTCGGCCACGAATTCCTCCTATGAACGGCAGCGGCAGCCAGCCGCCAACCGTCTCTTTTACACAGTTGCAGGCCGGATGGCACGTCGGTCCTACCCAAACTCCGTCCGATTCAGTCCCACCAGCGCTGCTTCGAAAATCGCCTGGCTGTCAATCTCGAAATGACGGTAGAGATCAGCCGGCGTTCCCGACTGACCGAAATCGTCCACCCCCAACGGTATCAGGTAGCTGCCGAACAGGCTGCCCAACCAGGCCAGATTGTGGGACGCCCCATCCTGCACGGTGACGATCGGGGCCTGGCGCTCGTTCGGGGGGATCAACCAGGAAAGCAGCCGGCTTGGCTCCCTGCCCGGCCTGCGTCCCCACTGCGCCGCCCGCCAGTTCTCAAAAAGGCGGCGGGGGCTGGATATGTTCAGCACGTTGACCGCAATACCTTCCGCCTGCAACATCTCCGCCGCCTCCATCGCCTCCGCCAGCATGATGCCGCTTGAGGCAATATGGACCAGCGATCGAGGATCTGCTTCCGGCGTGGCCGTCTTCCAGTCCAGCAGCCTGAACCCGCCTTCAAGCACCTGGCGGCGCAATTCGGTGGCGCCAAGCCGCTCCATCGCCGGCTCAAGCAGCGACTGGTCGGTCGGCTTTGTGGAAAGGCGCAGATAGGTCGCTCTGCCGTCCACATCGCGGCAGCACTGCCGCACCGCCTCCAGCATGATCCAGACCAGTTCCTGGGCAAAGCAGGGCTCATAGCTGTTCAGATTAGGCAGTTCAGCGCCCAATGAAGGGGTCACCGTTGACTGGTGCGCGCCGCCCTCCGGCGCGAGGCTGACACCCGAAGGCGTGCCCACAATGATGAACCGGGAACCGGCGTAGAGGCCGTATATGAACGAGTCCAGTCCCCGCAGCACAAAAGGATCGTAAACCGTGCCGATCGGGATCAGCTGCTGGCCGTTCAACTCCGCCGAGAGCCCCAGCATCGCCAGCATCATGAACAGATTCATCTCCGAAATGCCCAGCTCGATGTGTTGGCCGTCGGGCCCGTAGTGCCAGCTCAGCCCCCGATTCTCCTCCAGTTCGTAAATCTCCTTATCGGTCAGGGAAAAGACGCCCTGCTTGGCGATCCAGCCCGACAGGTTCGTAGACGTGGAGACATCGGGCGAGGTGGTAACCAGCCGCGGCGCCAGCTTTGGATCGCGGCTCATGCTCACCAGGATCTGGCCGAACGACTGCTGCGTGCTGAGCATGCCATGCATTCGGGCCGGCACGCTTTCGGGAACATCCTGAGCCGAAAGACCTTCAGGCGGCTGTGCCGCGCCGTTCACCTTCTGCGGGGCTGCAGTGACCTCTCCATTTGGCGCGGGGTAGAGCTGTTGGGCGATCTCTGTACAGAGTTCCCCCTCCTCCGAATCCTGGTCAAAAGCGGCCCATTCATCGTCGCCGGGGATCGAAAGCTCCTCGGCCAGGGCCGACATCTCTTCAACGTTCAGCAGTTTGGAATGGTTGTGAGGGTCGCCGGCGATCGGTAGCCGCCAGCCCTTAATCGTGTAGGCGAATATCACCGTGGGCCGGTCGGCCGTTGCGTCGGCCTCTTCGAGCACGCTTATCATCTCAAAAAGGTCATGGCCGCCCAAATTGCCGACGACGCCGGGCAGCTCAGCATTGCTTATCGGCGCCAGCAGCTCCTCCAGGTGAGGGTCCTTGTGCCCGTTTACCGTCACAAAGCGCTGGCGCAACTCATCGCCCGGCAACCGTACCAGCAGTTGGTACTCCTCGTTGCTCATGTCGTCGATGCGTTTGCGGACCAGTTCGCCGTTTTTCTCTGCAAAGAGGTCCTGCAGTTTGCGTCCGTACTTCGCCTCCAACACCTGCCAGCCCCAACTGTCGAACATCGACTTCAGCGTCCCCGCGCGAATACCGGGGACCACCCGGTCCAGGCTCTGCCGGTTCAGGTCCACGATCCAGATCGTATTGGCCAGTTCGGCCATCCATTCATCGAAGACCGCTTCCCAGACGTTGCCCTCGTCCAGCTCTGCGTCACCGATGATGGCAATGAAGCGATTGGAGGTTACGTGGCCAAAGTGCATCTTGGCATAGTAGTGGGAAAGCCCGGCGAAGGCAGGCGCCACCGCGCCCAGTCCCACTGAACCGGTAGAAAAATCGACCGGGTCGGGGTCCTTGGTACGGCTGGGATAGGCCTGCAGGCCGCCAAAGGCGCGCAGAGTGGTCAGATATTCGCGGGGCAGCTGTCCGAGGAGGTATTGAATGGCGTGAAAGACAGGTGACGCGTGGGGTTTGACCGAAACTTTGTCACCGTGCTTGAGCAGGTGAAAGTAGAGCGCGGTCATGATCGTCACCATGCTGGCCGACGAAGCCTGGTGACCGCCGACTTTGACGCCGTCCCGCTGCGGACGAACGCTGTTGGCCTCGTGCACGATCCGCATCGACAGCCACATGATGCGGTCCTGAATCCGGTTCAGCGTGTCCAGATACTCTGATGTCAGCTTCATTGGCGCTTAAAGCGTACCCAAGCCGGCCTCATCGTACCCTCCGGATGAGTATCCGGTTGTTCACACAATTGTTTTTTTCCTGCCAGTCGTTTGTGTACTCCCATCCGATTTTATAAAATATCCCCGCCGGTCGCGCCGGGCGTCTTGTGTGCTTCCGCTAGCCGTCTTCGCCTGGGTTCTCTGGGCTATATCCGATCGCCCGGCGGCCGTGTTCCATGTCATAAAGCGGCCAGTCGCCGCCGGAAACGCCAAAAACCACCTCGTACTCTACGTCCGGATGTATAACGGCCCGCTCAAAAACACGCACCAGGTCTTCGTGGCTGAGGTGATGCGGATGCTCCGCCTGCGGCCGGTCCGCCCGGACGTTGCCGATGCGAACCGATACACACTCCAGCCCGAACTGGCTGGCATACATGTAGCACAGACTCTCTCCGAAAACCTTGCTAATCGAGTAGTAGCTCTCTGGCCGGGGCGGCAAGTCTATTGTGCGCGTGATATCCTCGGGATAGTGAGCCAGAAGCCCGGCGCGGCTCGCGAAGACCACGCGGCGCACATTGCTCTGCCTCGCCGCTTCGAACAGGTTGTAGGTCCCGATGATGTTACTGTTCAGGATTTCTTCCCACGGCGCTGATCCCAGCGGGTTGCCGGCCAGGTGGACGACCGCCTCCATGCCCTGCGTGGCCCTGGCCACTGCCTCAAAATCGGTCAATTCACCTACGACAACGTCTTCGAGATCTGGCATCGGCACGCGGTCGAATGCCCGCAATGGGTAGCGGTCGCGCAAACCATTCACCAGGACAGTGCCGACCGCCCCGGCAGCGCCCGTAATCAGAATTTTCATCAACAACTCCCTAGCGCGCGGCGACGATCAAGTAAGTCAGCCACGATTTGTCTGTGTTGGATATGTGGTAGGTCGTCCCTGGCAGAAGATGAATGGCGTCGCCTTCTCGGACCGCCGTCTCCTGGCCTTCAGCGACCAGTTTGCCTTCCCCTGCGAGTACATAGTAAATCTGCTCAAGATTATGGGAGTTCCGCTCCTTTGACCTCCGTCGAGGCTGCACCATCTCCCTGTCGATGAAAGCCAGACCGCGCAGGCAGCCTCCCTCTCGCTCCGATTCGGGGCCGAGCAGATGCCAGCGCACTGCGCCTAGCCCGTCGCTCTGCGGCGCCGCATCGCGCCAGTTGCGACTCACCAAGCGGCCGCCGTCCCCGTCAACCGGCATATTGATCACGTGGTGCAGCAACCAGGCCTCCGCCGGGTTGAACAGCTGGTGATACTGCCCCGACGGCAGATAGATGATGTCGCCCTCCTCCACCGGCGACAGAATATCGCCACACAGAATCTGGCCCGCGCCTTCGATGATGTAGTAGAGCTGCTCGCGATTCTCGTGTCTGTGGTAATCCGACTGCTTGCGCCCCTGGACCGCGTGCACGGTAAGGCCGCCCAGCCTTTCCAGGGTCTCGATTTGCGACGGCTGCCTGGCGCCGTCATCCCGCGCCGGCTTGGGCTGCAGGCAACTCCAGACGATCGCGCTCTCATGGCTGATAACCGGCTGCGCCTCTCGCCAGTTCACAACATTCGGCACGGTCCGCTCTCCCTCCTCCGCATCTGATCCCGTGGCCCCATCATGGCCAGTCCTCCGCCGGCAGCAGTTCAGTCATCTGCCGGATGCGCGGTCGAGTCCGGTCCATGAACGAACGGTGAAATGAAAAAGCGCCATGCTTTCTCAGGCCGTCATAGTGATGCGCCAGCGTCGGCTTCTCGGCAAACTTAAGCGCTATGAAACGCCGGTCGGTTTGCTTGCCAAAAACGGCATGATACAGGTACTGATTGAAGAAGACAGCGTCGCCTGGCTCGACCTCCAGCGCGCAGCCGGGCAGATCGGGCCCGGGCACGCCAAATGGCATTACTTCCGGCGTGGACTGAATGTGGTTTAGCCTTTCCAGCTGATCATAAAACGGCTTTCGATGTGATCCGGGCATCACGCGCAGCGCCCCCGCATCTTTCGTCGTGGACGTCAGGTACAACATCACCTTGATGCGCACATAGTCCGGCTCCTCTTCCCCGGGCCGGTCGCAATGCCACTCGTGGCTCTGTGTCTCATTGAAGCTGCCCTTATTGCCCTCGGATCCGCCCCATACGAAACCGGCGCCCAGCAGCCGTTCTATCGTCAGGTAGATGCGGTCGTCTTCCACGAGCCCGGAGAGAGCTTGGCTCGACTCAATGAAGGGCGCAATATGCTGGTACTCGCCCTGGTCCGGACCGCCTCCCCGCTCCTCGCGCCACAGTTCATCTGCCGCGCTACGCATATCGCCGATCTCGTCGGCAGAGAAGAGCTGCGGCAGCAGGAGAAAACCGAACGTACCGAAGTGGTCAATCTGTTGATCGCTGAGCATGAGTCGTCCCCTTGGTCTCTCCGCCCTTCAACCCCGGGTAAACTTCTGGAGCCGGTTGTCGAGAAACGGCACCTCCGCCACGTACAGGTCCCCTTGAGAATCCAGCCATATCCCATGCGGGCCATTTGCAAACTGGCCTGGCGCCTCGCCCTGCTCGCCCCAACGCGCCAGCAGATTGCCATCCAGATCGAAGACGCTGATACGGTAGTTGCCTTCAGCCATATAGACGTTGTCGTCACTGTCGATGTACAGATCGTTGGGCCCGTCCAGGTCGGACCACTCACCAATGTACGTGCCCTCCGCATCGAAAATCTGCATGCGCCTGTTCGTGCGGTCCAGGACCAGCACGCGACCGCGACTGTCCACCCGCAGGCCGTGCGGCAACGCGAACTGCCCCGGCCCCGTGCCCTCCTCGCCCCACGACTGCAGCAGCGTCCCGTCCGCGGAGAAGCGGTGCACGCGAAACTGGCCGTAGCCATCGGATACGTAGATATCGCCCCACGACGCCTCAACCGCCCACGTCGGCCCGTTGAACGGCTGCCCTGGCGCGCCGACCGCGTCCGCCGTGCCCAGCGTCAGCAGCACATTCCCCTCGGTGTCCAACTTTCGCACCGTGTGGTCGTCGACGTCAGCCACGTACATCTGGTCCTGCTCGTTGAACCACACACTGTGCGGATTCTTGAATAGATCCTCGCCCAAAGTAGAGAGAAAATTACCCTCTCGGTCATTGACCAGGAGTGCCGGCGGATCGCGCCGGGCAATGTAGACATTGTCACTCGAGTCGGTCGCCACCGCCGGCGTCACCCCGCCGAAAACGCGGCCGCCCGCTCCCTGGCCCCACCCCTCAACTACCTTGTATTCGAAACCGCCTTGGCTCCCTGCCATCCCCCGTCCTCCTCTACTGGTTCGGTTCGCGACCGCATCCCGGCAGTACAACTGAAAGCTGGCGCTATGGCCTCGGGCTTTCCATCAGCACCGTGACGCCCATATCGATGTACTTGTTGCGCAGATCCGGCGAGTAGCTCCGGAAGCTGATCTTGGCGTCCGCACCCTCCAACTGCTTGAGCGCGTGGCGCACACAGTCATCAACTGTCTTGAACGGATGCTCCGGATGCGCATCCAGGTCATAGAGCAGATCGTTCGGGCCCCAGGTCAAACAGTCCACGCCCGGTTTGGCCAGTTTCCGCACGTTGGTCACGGCCCGTACCGACTCCATCTGCAGGCACAGGATTCCGGTACGGTTCCACCAGTCCGCATACGCCAATCGATCGTCGCGACCCTCGATCCCATAGCGCGCCGCGCCGCCCCAGCTCCTCCTGCCCACCTGGGGATAATAGAAGGCTTCGAGCGCTTCATCCACCGTCGCCTCCTCCTCCACTATCGGAATTTCGATGCCGAGCGGACCCAGGTCGAGGATGTTGCCGATCAGGTAGGCGTGCCGCGTGTGCTTGATGCGAAACTGGACCGGCACGCCCAGCTCCGCAGCCAGCCCGCAGATCTCCACCACCCGCTCTTCATTATAGGGCGAATGCTGGCTGTCCACCGACAGGAAGTCGTAACTGTCCTTGCTCAGAATCTCTTCCAGTTGACTCTTGTTGGCGTCGAAAGGGGCAGACACGCCGATCACGATCTCCCCTCTGCGTATGCGCTGCTTCAATGACGCGCCGTCCGACATGACCGCCTCCTGTGACTCTTGACAACGTCTGGTAGAACCTCAGTCCAACTGAGATAACTCACTATTGGAAACCGGTGCCTATCCCTCGCGCAAACTCTGGAGCGGACTCGAATCCCGTTCTGAATCTCCAGCAAAGTCGCTGGCCTGGTTTCCAAAGACAGTCTAACACTATCGCGCCTTCAATGCAGACCGGCGTGCGTCGTATTTCCCTGCGCGTGAAGCCGGCCCCTCCTGACATCGAAGGGACGTATTCTGTCCGTGGGTCGCTAGTGTAGGAACTTTCCGAGTTATATGCGGCTGTATCGCTTAATCAGGTGGGCAAATAGAAGTCGCGCCTGCAGGACGGCCGACCGTTCAAGGGGGTCATTCCGCTGAAGTACATTGCTCTTTATTCAGTCCAGGAACTCCATCTGGCTGCGCAGCGCAAAGGACTCTGCATCTATTGCCCGCGACACCGCCAGCACACCGTCCAGATGATCGCATTCATGTTGCAAGAGTTCCGACAGGTCATCTTCCAGCAGCATCGTCTGCTCCTGCCATTCCCGGTCGAGAAATCTGATCCTGCACCTCTTGTGCCGCCTCACCTTGACCACCAGATCCGGAAAACACATGCAATCGTCCCACATCGTGATCATCTCTTCACTCTGCTGGTCAAGAACCGGATTGAAAAAGACGGTCGGGGAGGAGACATACATATAAACAAGGCGTTTCATTGCCCCGATCTGGGGTGCAGCGATCGCACGGCCGACACCGTACTTGCGGCGAAAATCGAACAAAGTGTCATGCAGGTCCTGGATAACCGGCCCCAGGCGTTCAACTTCATCCTGCCGCACCGGCTCGCACACCTCGTACAGCTTCGGATGTCCAAGTAAAAGTACCTGTCGAACCGCCATAGGATGCTCCCGATTCTGTCGTTAATCTGAACAGATTTGCGGTGACCGCGCTCCGAATTCTACCTCAACTGTTTCGGCTCAGCTACCGCCAGTCCGTATCACTTCACGGGGCCGCCGCATTGCACGCTCACTCCTGATCACTCTCCTTTCATTTCGCTCCTGAACTACCCTTCACAAACCGTCAAACTTCTATGGCTTTGTATCTTTCAGATGCAATTTCACTCCGTCACTGGCTACGAAGTCAACATGAATTCAGAATCTGTGCCTTCGGCTCGGCCTCGCTGGTCTTTGTGAGTTGACTTTGCCAGACGTTCGCTGCTATTTTCTATGTAGTCTGTTCTGTCCGCTCGATCTTTCGTGTAGTCGATTTCAAAAACTCTCAGACGCTTACGATCGCTTATGAACTCTTGTAAACGCTTGTAAACGCTCGTATGACCACTCCTATGCTTGGAGACACCTGCAATCATGGTTCAGACAATCCGCCCAACGCCCTGAAGACTTTCCCCGCTCGCCCAAACACGTAGACGCTTGCAATTCTCTCGTGAACACTTGCAAACTCTCGTAAACGCTTGTGCGACTACACCGTTTCCTGAAGACACACGACGTCCCGAAAACCGGGCAAATCCAAATTCCGATTGACAACGCGCCGCATTCCGTTTACAGTCTCAACCCATGACCAATACTTGGACCACCCGCGGCTTCGAAGACTTTCGACAGGGCCAGTTCGGCAACGCAGGCCAGAACCTCTACGTTTCCCGCGCCGGCGTGCTGCAACGCATCCACCAGTACGACCTCAACGGAAACGGCTACCTGGACCTGGTCTTCTGCAATAGCCAGAACCATCAGGAACGCCCTCCGGCCTTCGTCTACGATGACCCTCTCGGTGCCGCCCACCGCGCCGAATTGCCGGCCGAAGGCGCATGGACCGGCGCCGTCGCCGACCTCAACAACGACGGCTACGACGACCTGGTCCTGGGTATGCGCCACAACGGCATCCGGCCCGACCTCAACGCCATCATCTACTATGGCGCGCCCGACGGCATGAGCGAACGGCGCCAGCAGCAGCTCCCCGTTCCCGAGTGCGAGTCGGTGGCAGCCGGAGACTTTGATGGAAACGGCCGTCCCGCCCTTGCCTTCGCCAGCCAGGGCGCGCTCCGCTTCTACTCTCAATCCGAACTGGGTTTCGAGCCGCAGAGATTCGTAGATCTGGACATCGCCGCCGAACAACTGACCGCTGGCGACCTTGACGGTGACGGTTTTGACGACCTGGTTGTCCGTTCAGTAGAGGGCGGTGTAAGTGTATATTGGGGTGGTCCCGATGGCATCAACCTGGAGCGCGCAACCGTCTTCTACCAACCTGACACCGAGCGCGCCCGCCCATCAGAGCCGGCAGTACAGTACGCCGAGCACGTTGAGGAAGCGAAACCCTTGGCCGGCATCGTCCATCTGAACGGCCTGCCCCACCTCTTCCTGCCCCGGTCGCACAGCGTTTCGCTCGCGCCGGTCGGCAAGGACCGGCACTTGGGACCTCCTTTGGAACTGTACTGCTCTCAGGCACTGGCCGTGGCCCTCGGCGACGTCAATGGCGACGGATACGATGACCTTGTGCTCGCCTGCCGTGAGACTTGTAACGAGGGTGAACGCTCCTGGATCTATTGGGGTGGCCCGGAGGGATTCGACGAGACCCGCCGCACGCCTCTCAACAGCCACCGCGCCTGCGATGTCGCCGTCGCCGACCTGTCCGGCAACGGCTGCGCAGACGTCATCCTCTGTCAGACCCATACCCCCGATTCCTACAGTGCTGACTCGCTAATCTACCGCGCCTCACGTACTGGCATCGACCCCGAGCCGGTCCGCCTGCCCTGTCAGGACGCCCGCCGCGTCCTGCTGGGGCGAGCCGGCCCCGACGCCAGGCCGCACGTAATTTTTGTAAACCATTTCGGCCGTAACCGCCTGGGCAATATCAATCCCTACATATACTTTGGCGAAGCGGATGGCTTTTCACCGCAGAAGCGGCAGGAGTTGCCCGGCTGGGGCGCGGTCGAGGCCCTCTGCTGCGATTTCAACGACGACGGCCGCGTCGACATCGTCCTCGCCAACGCCTCGGAAAACTCGGTTGACCGCGATCCGGGTTCCTACCTGCATCTCCATGGGCAGGACGGCTTTGACGAAAAGCCAACCTGGATCCTGCCTACCAACCGGGCGCACGGCGTCTGTGCCGCCGACATCAATCACGACGGCCATCTCGACCTGATCTTCTGCGGCTTCGACAATCCCGAACTCCTGATCTTCTACGGCGTTGCCGCAGATTCAGCGAACGGGCTCTGCTTCGACACCGCCAACCCGCAGCGCATTCGCCTGGAACACGACGGCAAGCTCTACAACGAGCCCCGCTGGATCTACCTCGCCGATCTCAACAACAACGGCTGGCTCGATCTGGTCGTCCCCCAGATCGCCTACGACCGCAGCTTCATTCTCTGGGGTGGACCCGAAGGCTTCAGCATGGACCGTTGCCAGCCTCTCTCCGTCGTGCGCGGCGCCTGCGCACGCGCCGCCGACCTGACAGGCAACGGCTACCTCGATCTCATCATCGGCGGTCATATCACCTCCCAGGACGGACCTCACGACTCATTTGCCTACATCTACTGGAACGGGCCTGACGGCCTGCGCGAGGACCTCCGCACACTGCTCCCCGCGAATGCCGTCAACTCCATGGCCGTGGCCGACTTCAACAACGACGGCCTGCTCGACCTCTTCATCTGCTCCTACCACAACGGCCGCGAGCGGGACATCGACTCCTTCCTCTATTGGAACCGAGCCGGCCGCGGCTTTTCCGCGAACGACCGTACGCGCCTCTTCACGCACTCCGCGTCCGGCTGCCTCGCCGCCGACTTCAACGGCAACGGTTGGGTCGACCTGGCCGTCGCCAACCACAAAGTGGAGGGCGACCACATCGGCCATTCAGCTGTCTGGTGGAACGGGCCCGAAGGCTTCAGCGCCGAACGTATAACGCAGCTGCCGACATCAGGTCCGCACGGAATGACCGCCGTCAGCCCGCACAGCATCGCCGACCGCGGCCCCGAGGAATACTATCAGTCCGCCCCATTCAAACTGCCCGAAGGCGCACATGTGACAGGGTTAACTTGGGAAGCAGAAACGCCGTCTCCCGCTTGGGTAAAGGCCCAGTTGCGATTCAGCGAGGCGGAAGAGGATTTGGAAGAAGCGGCCTGGCAGGGACCGGATGGAGAAGCAACATGGTTCGAAAGTCCCCAGGCCGCCGGTGCCCTGAATAAGCCCGGCCACTGGGTGCAGTACAGACTCGCACTGGGCGCCAGCAACGCATGCGGCACACCCCGCGTCACCAGCGTGGAAGTTCACTATGATGAGCCCGACCCATCGTGAGCAGCGCCCGCTCTTGACTCCGGCTTTCCCTGAATGGGAATAGCCGTCTGCCACTCAACCGCCCCCGAACTGTACATACTCTAGCACCGCCGGGTTGCGGATATCCTTCGGCTGCCGGTCATTGAAGAAGTCGAGTATCGCATCCACGGCCATATGCTCAATGCGTCTGCGTCCTTCAATCGTCGTTGACGCCGAGTGCGGGGTCGCCACGATCTTGGGATGCGTGCGCAGCCGCGACGAGACCGGGAGCGGCTCCGGGTCGAACACGTCCAATCCCGCCCCGCGAATCTGCCCGTTGTCCAGAGCATCCAGGAGTGCGTCCTGGTCAACCAGCGGGCCGCGCGCCAGATTGAGCAGGATGGCCTCATCCTTCATTTGCTTGAAGCGGTCTGCATTCATCAAGTGGCGTGTTTCCGGCGTGGAAGGTGCGTGCAGACTGAGAACGTCGGCGCTGCCGATAACCGTGTCCAGGTCGGCGAGCTCTACGCCAATCTCCGCGGCCCGCTCCGCTGTGATATAGGGGTCGAACGCCAGCACACGCATGTCGAGTCCCCGCCCGCAGATGTGGGCCACGCGCCCGCCGATCCGGCCCAGCCCGACCAGCCCGAGCGTCTTGCCCACCAATTCCGTGCCCATCGGCACAGCCCGCGGGGCAAAGTCGCCGGCGGCCAGTTGTTCCTGCCCCGGCTTGACCTGCTTGGCCACAGCCAGCATCAGGGCCACAGTGTGTTCGGCGGTCGATTCCGTGGGCCCGTCCGGCGTATTGCAGAAGACGACGCGATGCCGCGTCGCCGCGTCCAGGTCCACATTGTCAATCCCGATTCCGGTGCGCACTAAGATTCGCAGATTGGGCAACCGGTCGAATACATCATCGTTGTAGCGGATGGCCGAGGCCGCCAGAATCGCCTGGGCCGGCTCCGCGCTGCCAACGGGGTCATCCGGGTCCGCAGTCAAGCGCGTAACCGTCTCGGGGAACTTGGACAATGCATCCGAAAGCTGGGGCGCTTCGCTCCAGACATGCGTCAATTCAGAAATGTTCATGGAAACTGCTCCGGCTCCTCAATTCGTTGAGTCAGGGAGGAAAACTGTCAAAAAGGATAGTGTGTTGGTTCAACAAAGTCAAAATGTCTACCTATTCTCAGTGCATAGGGCTTAACGCATCACCATTCTCTTCTGACCCGCCGGCGTCACGTCCACGAAACCGGCGCGACGATACGTCTCCGGCGTCCCCATGTACGTGTACGACGGCGCGTCCGGAGCCACCGGGTACCCCTCGACAGCAGGCGCGCCTTGACCGCAGGCATAGTCGACCGCGGCCTGCAACAACCCGCACGTCAACCCTTGCCGGCGGAAGTGGCGGTCAACGAGCAGACATACCACCGACCAGACCGGTGTGTCGTCAATTCGGGGCAGCACGCGGGAGCGCTCTAACGCCGCGTAAGTCGCCCTCGGCGCGACCGAACACCAACCAACCGGTGTCGTTCCGCTGTAGGCGAGGATCCCGACGGGCGTGCCCGACCTCACCAGTTCTTCCAGGGCAGCAACACGCTCTTCTTTGGTTGAGCGGCGAAACGCCGAGCTGGTCAACCGCCACCGCATACAGGAGCAGTATCGAAACTTACCGTGACACTGCGAGAACTCTTCCAGGTCTGGAAGCCGCTCGGCCGTCACAGGCAGGAACAAAAGGCGTGAGTTGGCTTGATAATCCATATGATCTCGGTTCGACAGATCCGCGCTGACCAGGTCTCAGGACGGTCACCCCAAAGGGGCTACGGGCATCGCAGGACTTCGATGCCCACTGTATCCTGAATGATTCTATAGCATTGGGATCAATACAGCCGATTATCCTGGACCTGCAACTCTCGTGTGCGGCCTATCCAGCGTGATCCGCCTGGTCTGAACTCCAGAATGCGTGTCGGCGAGCTCCGTGCCACCCCCACTTTATACCCTGACACTGATGCGCCAACCCGCCCTGATGCCTGGGATTGGGCATTCCAAACCTGCTTGACAGCACAAACTAAATGTAGTATACAAAGGCCGGCCGCAACGAATCCAACCAGGCGCAGTGAACTGCTCTTGCCTACGCGTCCCGTTAGCAACCCGATGCTCTAATGCAGGGTGAACGCGACGGCAGCCTCTTCTGCAAGTACCGCATTCTTACCAGCAGCATCAGACGGGCGCGACCAGAGCAACGTCTCTTACGCTCGCGGCTCTCGAATCTGGTTTCAACCGCCCCGAAAGCCTTCGCGTGCCACCGAGCCGTACAGTTCCCCTGGTTCAGTATGGCGCGTAATGGCTGACTGCTGGGCGGATTGCTCTATCGTTTTCTGGATTCCTCAGGAGGAAACTCATGCAAAGAATTACTCGCACCTTCGTGCTGGCCGCAGTACTCATACTGGCCGTCATTCTTTCAGCATGCGCAGCGCCGGCGGCTCCGGCCGGAGGAGCAGCTGCCGACGGCGGCGAGGCCATGGAAGAGGAAGTAGTCGAGATTACCTGGCTGCAGTGGTGGGTCAATGAATGGGGGCCGGACAACCACGCACAGCTGATCGCCGACTTTGAAGCCCAACATCCCAACATCAAGGTTACTGTGGTCGACGTGCCTTGGCCTGAAATGGCCGGTAAGCTCCAGGCCGCGGCCGCCGGCGGCAGCGAAACCTATGACCTGTTCGGTACGGAGTCGACATGGATTGCCGGCCTGACCAAACAGGGCTTCATTGAAGATCTCGGCCCTTGGCTTGAAAATGACCCTGAGTTCGCCGCTAAACTGACCCCGACAACGCCCATGAACCTGCTGGGCGAGACCAGGGGACTCTGCCTCTATCTCATTCCCTACCAGTTCGCCTACAACGTAGATGTCTTCGAGGAGAAGGGTCTTGAGCCGCCGACCAACTGGGACGAGTTTTTGGAAGTGCTGCAGGCACTGCGCGACGAGGATACCAACTCATACGGTATGAGTATGCCCTTGCAGGACGGCGGCTTCCTCCTGCTGCGCTACTTCAACTTCCGCCTCGCCCAGGAAGGCGGCCAGATGCTCGACGAGAACGGCAACGTTGCCTTCAACTCCGCTGAAGGCGTGGCGGCTATGGACTGGTGGAAAGAGTTCTACGATATGGGCCTGGTCGTACCCGGTTCCTTCGGCGAGGATCAAGCTCTGATGCTGGAATTCGTGGCCAGCGGCCAGACTTCCGCCATCATTGACGGCCCGTTTATCTGGACGAAGGCGAAGCAGATCGATCCCGATATCCGCATGGCCTACGCCCCCGCGTGGACCCACAAAACGGGCGGCTACTCCTGGGCTTGCAGCGGCATGGGGATCGCAGCCAACTCGCCCCACAAAGAAGAGGCATGGGAATTCTTCAAGTATATCTATTCCGATGAAGTTTCCCTCAAGATGACGGAAACGGTCAGCCTGCTTTGGGCGACGAATGCGGCCGTCGATTCGCTGGCCGACTCAGATGACCCCATGCTGAGCCAAGTACCCGCATTCGCAAATCAGGATCCCGAGAACAACATCCTGTTTGCCCCCCTTCCTGAAGCCTCGAAGCTCATCGATGCTTTCCAACAGGCTTTCCAGCAGGTACTTGCCGGCGAAAAGGATTCCCAGACCGCATTGGATGAGGCCGCCGCCATCTGGCAGGCCGAACTGGACGCCGCCAAGTAACTGTATCGGTGATGTGAGGCCCTTGTAGGGATTCTCACACGCTACAATTTGGCAGCCGCGATTCCTGCTTTTTTTGGGAACGATTGGGCCTTACGGGCACATAAAGCCCGTAGGGCCCTCGTACACAACGCACCAACCCCTGATTTCAGCACAATTCTTGAGAGTTCAAGCATGGGTGAAAAGGGCGCGCATCAACCGCCTTCCCCTGAGATGACTGTAAAGGTCACCGAAGCCCGATCGGCCCAACAAGTGCTTCCCTCGACGCGAAGGGTCTTGCCCCGCGAGATGTATGGCTTCTTGTTCGTGGGCCCCGCAATCCTCTTTTTTATCCTTGTCAGCATCTTTCCCCTTCTGCGCACATTTCAGATGAGCTTGATCGATGTGGAGGCCGGCATACCCCTGTTCGTCGGCATTCAACACTATGCCGAATTGGTGCAAGACCCGTGGTTCTGGAGTAGTCTGACCAATGCATTTGTCTTTACGGTTGCCTCGGTGATTCTGCATATCTTCATCGGCATGGTGCTGGCCATACTGTTGAACGAGACCTGGTTCAGCACGACATTGAGAAACATTATGCGCGGCCTGCTGATCCTGCCGTGGGTATTCTCCACGGCATCTGCGGGACTCATGTGGACTCTCCTGTACCATCCTTTTGGCCTCCTCAACTATCTCTGGGTTGGTCTATTGGGTCAGGAAATGCCGATCGAGTTTCTTGCAAAGCCGGGTTTGGCAATGGCCTCGGTTGTGGCCGTCAATACCTGGAAAGCCTATCCCTTCTATATGATCATCATTCTAGGCGGACTACAGGCGATCCCGCCCGAACTCTACGAGGCTGCCAAGGTAGACGGGGCCAACGCGAGCAGACGCTTCTGGCATGTCACTTTGCCCCAACTGCGTCCCATCCTGATCGCTATTTCGACCATCGACATAATTACGACCGTAGGCCACGTCGATCTCATTAGGATGCTGACCCGTGGCGGTCCCCTCCGCAGCACCGAGACCGTGGCCTACTATATCTATAAGACCGCCTTACTTGACGGCAACCTTGGTTACGGCGCCGCGGTCAGCACGCTGATGCTGATCATGGTGGCTATCCTTATCATCGTCTATTTGAGGCTGGTGTCACGGGGGAGCGAATCAGGTGAAACAAGCTTCTGATCTGAGATTCAGGTACGGCTATCTGATACATCAAGTCTTTGTCGTATCACTCACGATCCTCTCGGCAGTCATAATTCTTACGCCGGTGGTCTGGATGATCAATGCCGCTATGCGGCCAATAAAGGAGGTACTAACATATCCTCCCCGGCTCGACCCCAGCCAGCTCACCTTCGAATACATGGCCTCTCTGATCGAAAATGAACTGTATCGCGGGTATTTCGTAAACAGCACCATTATCTCTCTATCCACGCTCGCAATCGTTCTTATTCTTGGCCTGCTCGCGGCCTATGGCTTTTCGCGCTTCAAAGTGGTGGGCGGGCGGTACATGCTGCTGGGCATCATGGCCCTGCTCATGCTGCCCACCGTAACTCTGATCGTTCCCTACTTCCGGCTGGCCCACCTTGTCGGGCTCTACGACACCCTATTCGGACTCATCGTCGTTAACTCTGCCTTTATTCTGCCCATCTGTATCTGGCTCTTGAAAGGGTACATGGACGCCATCCCGGTTGATCTTGAAGAAGCGGCAATGATTGACGGCTGCACGCGTCTCCAGGCCATGCAGAAGATTCTGGTGCCCCTGGCCGTACCGGGAATCGTGGGCACAGGCACCTTCGTTTTCGTATTTGCCTGGAACGAATTCCTGCTTGCCGTCACACTCACAGACTCGCCCGGATCCCAGCCCCTCACCATCGGCCTGGCCGCCTTCTTTGGCCAGTTCGTCAGAGACTGGAATTCCATCATGGCACTCTCGACGATCACCAGCATCCCGCTCATGATCATCTTTGTCCTCTTCCAGCGCTGGGTTGTACAAGGCATGACGAGCGGCGCAGTCAAATAGGCCTTTATTCCTGTTGTCCGATTCAGAACTACAGATGCTACTCACACTTCCTTAGCCACGCTCTGTAAACCAAAGTGAAACTGTCGCAGTTGGTCGACTGAATTGCGGGCAAGTTTGCGAAGGCCTTCTCTGCTCAGACCATGCCCAACCAGTCTACGATCTGGAGCGCCTGTCCCGGACTGTCACCGGATCCAAGTCTCTAATTCACAGGGAGAGAAACGAAGTGCGCATAGCGATCGCAGGTATCAGCCATGAAGCCCTGAACACTTCCCCTATTCCGACCACATTGGAACACTTTCAGGTCTGGCGCGGCCAGGAGCTCTTGCATGGGGAAACCCTGTTCTCGCCCTACCCAGCGGGGACGGCGACTGGGGCAATGGTCCAACCCAAATATCACTCGCTTGCCGAAATGATGGACGACTTGGAAGCAGAACCGGTCCCCATTTTGCACGCAAATGGCCTGTCCCCGTCAGGAACGGTAGAGCAGGACACCTACCTCCAACTGAGGGACGAGATCATCGAAGGCATCCAACAGGCAGGTCAACTGGACGGCATCTGCCTGATCCTCCACGGTGCCCTCCTTGTCGAACACATCTGGAGCGGCGAGACCGACCTGATTCGGTCGATCAGGGCCGAAGTCGGTAACGACGTCCTCATCTCAGCCAGGTTCGACCTGCACGGCAACCTCACCGAAGAGTTCGCCAACAAGACCGATATCTGGACCGTCTACCGCACGGCCCCCCATCGCGACGCGCCGCAAACGCTGGAAAGGGCGATGACGTTGCTCGCGCACTGTATTCGTCGCGGTCATCGCCCGCGCCCGGTCTTTGTCCGCGTGCCGATGATCCTGCCCGGCGAGAGGGCCACGACCGACGTTGATCCCATGAAATCGCTGTTGGAGCTGGCCATCGAAATCGGACAGCAACCGGGCATCCTGACCGCCGAGATCCTGGTCGGCTTCGGCTGGGCCGACGCTCCCTATTCGACTAGTAGCGTTGTGGTTATCGCCGAGGATGAGCCGCACCTGCCCCACGCACGGCGGCAAGCCAAACGCCTGGCGCAGGCCATGTGGGACCAGCGCCATAACTTCACCTTCGACCAGGAGGTCGCCGCCTCCGCCGACGAAGCCATCGACCTCGCACTGGGTGCAGAGGAAAGCTGCGTCTTCATTGCCGACTCCGGCGACAACCCCACCGCGGGCACACCCGGCGATGTGCCCCACTTCCTGTCGCGTCTCCTCGCCAAGGATGTCCCCGACGCCATACTGGCCGGGATTCCCGATAGCGAGGCCGCCCGCGCCTGTTTCGAAGCGGGTGTCGGCGCCACCGTTTCACTCAGCCTCGGCGGAAAACTGGACACCGAGTACGGCACTCCCCTGGAAGTCACGGGCACCGTGGAGCATCTCTGCCAATCCGATCAGGCTTCTCAGGAACCCTCAACCGCAACGGTACGAGTGGGCGGCGTTCGTGTCCTGGTCACCGACAGGCGCACCTACTTCTCATCTCTAAACGACTTCCGTAGGGCCGGCGTCGAACCCCTGGACCATAAGATCGTTGTTGTGAAGCTCGGCTATCTGATGCCGGAGCTGCGAGATGCCGCGCCGCGGGAAATCCTGGCCCTCACCCAAGGTTACTCTGATCTGGACTTCACGCGTCTGCCCTACAGATACGTAACCCGTCCGCTCTTCCCCTTGGACGAAGACTTCGCCTGGTCCCCCGTGATTACGAATGTCGCGGGATACGGCGGCTGACTTGGCAATGAGACGACCAGTCGACAGTGGAGCGCCTGGAAGCGCAATGTTAGAACCGGCCAATCTGCGGTCGGTTCGCTGAAATCGAGGAGAACAAAACATGGCCGGACCCGGCATGGAACTGGTCGGTGAAGAGGAGATAGAGGAAGTCCTGCAAGTTCTGCGAGCAGGCTATCTCTATCGCTACGGAATTACAACCGGGGACGGCGTCGACCCGCGGTTCCAGGGTAAGGTTTACCAGCTGGAGCAGGAAATCGCCGCCATGTCGCAGGTCCGGTACGCGGTCGCGGTCAACTCCGGCACGTCGGCGCTCTTGGCCGCGCTGGCGGCGTTGGGTATCGGTCCCGGCGATGAGGTGATCGTCCCCGGCTTCACCTTCGTCGCCAGCATCTCGGCCATCGTCTATTCCGGAGCCGTGCCGGTACTGGCCGAAATCGACCGCACATTCAACCTGGACCCGGAAGACGTGCAGGCAAAGATCAGCCCCCGCACCAAAGCGATTATGGCCGTCCACATGATGGGCAATCCGGCCCGTCTCCAAGAATTAAGGGCTACAGCCGACGAACACGGCCTGTTTCTCATCGAAGACTGCTGTCAGGCATTTGGCGCCGCCTACGCGGGTAGGCCTATCGGCTCCGTCGGCCACATCGGGGCCTTCAGCTTCAACATCTACAAGACTATCACGTCTGGCGACGGCGGCATGGTGATCACCAACGACGAAGACCTGTACAAGCGGGCCTTCGCCTTCCACGACCAGGGTCACTCCCCTCTGCGCGCCGGCGTCGAAATTGGCAAACGCCCTTTCCTCGGTCTGGACTTTCGCTGCACAGAGTTGCAGGCTGCCGTTCTGCTGGCCCAACTGCGTAAACTGCCCACATTGATCGACCGCCTGCAGACCAGGAAGCGGCATTTCAAGGCGGCAATTTCCGATCTGCCAGGCCTGGAGTTCCGCGAAGTCCTCGACCCCGAGGAGGAGGTCGCCACGATACTTACGGTTATCCTCCCAGACGCAGATGTGGCCGCGAAGATCGCCGCAGCGCTGAACAGCAAGGTCGTTGCCGAAGCCGGCTGGCATGTCTACAACAACATGGAACACCTGCTGGAACAGCGCATGCCCACGCCGCTGTCCTGCTCGTTCGGTTGTCCCCACTACCTCGAAGCCGGCGGTTCGATGCAATACGGAAAAGGGATGTTGCCGCGCACCGACGACCTGCTGGCCCGCTCGATTAATATCAGTATTGGCGTCTCCGACTCAGGCCTGGGTTCCGCCTTTGGCGTAACAATCAACGACGATCTGGACGTGGTGGCGGAGCGGGCCGACACCTTTCGCCGAGTCGCGTCCAGCTATCTCATCTGACTGCTTATACACCGGGATGCGAGCCTCGTGAAAAAATATCTGAGTTTTTCTTTCTATCTTCTTGAAGTATATTGAAGGCGCTGGTCTTAACGGCAACAGATCATTTGTTTTCAAGAATGAATAAGAAGGGAAAGTCAATGAACGCATCCATAGCTGAAATCGCCCAATCTTTTGCGCGCGATGGGTTTGTCGTCGTCCCCAACCTGTTCAGTCACGCGGAGGTAAAGGTCTTTAAAGAGGAAATTCAGAATATTCTGCACGAGGTAAGGCAGGAGTCTGAAGGAGAGGGCAGCCAGAAGAAATTCGTGGATGAAACCGGCGTCTACGTCGGGCTGGCAGGACGCAGCAGCCTGTTTCGCCAATCCGTGCGCGACGACCGCCTGGTCGATATCCTCGAAGCCATCATTGGCCCAAATGTCGAATTCTTGAGCGACAAAGTCGTTTACAAAGACGAAGATACGCATATCGCCAGCCCCTGGCATCAGGACTGGCCGTACTGGGAAGGAACGCACAAGATTTCCGTATGGGTCGCGCTCGACGACGCTACGCCCGAAAACGGCTGTCTCAAGCTCTTGCCCGGCTCGCATCGCGGCAGCGTGATTCACGACGGCGACATGAGCGACGGCTCCGGCTTCGGCCACCGCATCCGGCCCGAAACGATCGATGAGAGCACGGCCATTACCGCACCGGTAGAGGCTGGCGGCGCTGTCTTCTTCCATGACCTGACCATGCACGCCAGCCACCCGAACACCGAGCGCCGCGAACGCTGGACCTGGGTCCCCACCTATCGCGATGCACAGGCCGACGATCCGCCCTATTCCTTTGAAGTCGCCAACGTCGTTGTTCGTGGAGTCGGTCGCGAGTAGGGGCAGCCAAAGCCCGACTTACCATCGAATTTGAGTGAACGAAAACAATCTGTCATTCCCCGAACAGTGCCACCGACTACAGGTACTAACGGCCAAGGACCACCACAAAAGGAGAGAATGATGGCTACTACCGAAAGAAAGTTGACTCGCCGCACGTTTCTCAAGGCGACAGGCTTTAGTGCAGCGGCAGCAGCACTTTCCGCTTGTGTTGTCGCCGCGCCTACTGCCGGAGACGAGGCGGCCCCGGCCGCTGAGCAGATCGAACTCGACTACTGGTACATCTGGGGCGGTCGAGGAGGAGAAGGGCAGGTTGCCGGCTGCGATCTGTTCACCGAACACAATCCCAACATCACCATGCACCCACTCACTGCGGGCGGTGTCATTGTTGATAAAACACTGGCCGCATTTGCCGCCGGCGACCCGCCCGACCTGGTCGACCTGATCCTTTGTGCACCTCTAGCCGGACGCGGGGCCTTGATTGCCGTAGACGACTACATCGAAAGCAGCACCGTAGTCGATCTCGAAAACTACCAGGCCGCCCACCTGGAGGCGGTCAACTGGGCTGGCGAACGCTGGGGACTGCCAGCAAATGAGGGGCTGGGATGGCTTGGCCTGGCCCGGAACCGCAACCTGGTGCAAGCGGCCGGTCTCGACGAGGACGCCCTCCCCAGTGACTTCGAAGAGCTTCACGCTTGGGCCGAAGCCCTCGAAGATATCGATGACGATGGCAATGTCCAGACCCTCGGCATGGATATCCGAGGAATCCTTACCTACCCCGACTGCTGGAGCGTCGTCATGGGCAAACGTTACTTCGACGGCGAGACGTTTGAATACAACTTCGACAGCGAAGAGTTCGTCGAGGCTCTGCAGATCGCAAAATCCTTCTACGACAGGGTAGGAGCAGAAAAGATTGCAGAGTTTAAAGCGTCGCAAGAAGGTCAACCGATTCCCAGCCCGGCAGCAGCAGGCAGAGTCGGCCTGTTTTCAGGCGGTTCATGGACGCCTGGCTCGCTGGCGCTCAACGCCGCCGAGGGTCTCGAGTTTGGGTTTTCCTTCGTACCCGACGGCGCAGGCGAGGGCAAAATGCCCTTCTTCGCCGGAACCCATACAGCTATGATCCTGAATGGCTCAGAAAACGTCGACGCCGCTTGGCAGTTCCTGGAATTCACATCCACCGACGAGTACAACAGGCGCGTCTACGACGTTTCCGGCTTCATTATGGGGACGAAGAGCTTTATCGATTCTCTGGACATGAATACGCTCTATCCTGGGCTTGACTTCTACACGACTGGGTTCTCTGAGGGCACCCGCGTGTGGGGCATCGCCCCGGATCCGAACTGGTACCTGGCTTGGGACGGATTCCTGTCCCTTGAAGAAGAGGTGGGCTTTGGCAAGACCGACCCAGTCGAGGGTCTGCAGTTCCTCCAAGAACAACTCACAACCGAACTCGCAAAGGTGTTGAACGCCTGACGGGTGAGAGCCGTGACATCTTAAGAGGGGGTAGACGAGTGGCGCCGGGAACGAAGCGATTCCTGACGATGTTGGCCTTCATATCGCCTTGGATCATTGGGTTCCTGGCTTTCTTCGTCTATCCCCTTCTCCTCTCACTGTATTACAGCTTTACCGAATATAATCTCCTGCAGCCGTCGAAGTGGGTCGGCCTGCAGAACTACTCCAACCTCACCGAAGACTCACACTACCTGAACGCGGTAGGGAACACCGTCTACTTTGTTGCGTTCTCGGTACCCCTAGGCGTGCTTACCGCCTTCATTATCGCCTTTCTGCTTAATCAGCAGCTGCGGCTTCGCGTCCTGCTGCGCATGATCTTCTACATCCCCATCGTCGTACCGATCAGCGCCACTGCGATACTGTGGATGTGGATCTTCAACTCGAATTGGGGCCTGCTCAACAACCTGCTCGCCCTGATCGGAATCCAGGGCCCCTCTTGGCTGGGCAGCCCATCCTGGTCAAAACCTTCCCTGATCATCATGCAGCTTTGGCTGGTCGGAGGGTCTGTACTCATCTTTCTGGCGGCCCTGCAGGACGTGCCGCGGGCGCTCTATGACGCCGCCATGGTGGACGGCGCCAACGCCATTCGTCGCGTCTGGCACGTCACCATCCCCATGGTGACGCCCGCCATTCTCTTCAGTCTGCTGACCGGCATGATCGCCGCTTTCCAGACCTTCGCCAACGCCTGGATCATGACCGACGGCGGACCGATACGCTCAACCGAATTCTACGTTCTCTATCTTTACGACAATGGCTTTCGCTTCTTCCGCATGGGCTACGCTTCGGCCATGGCTTGGATTTTATTCGGCGTCGTGGTTGTCGTTACCGTGATCCTGTTTCGAACCTCAGCGGGCTGGGTATACTATGGCGGTGAAGGATAGAAGAATCTAGAGTGAGAGGTACCATCGCGGAGTCACAGTGACAAACTCAGAGGGGCAAATCGCCGGCCTGCCTGCACAGAGCAGGACTCTTCACCTCAGCGGGCGCGCATTGGGCAAATCAATCTTCTATCTCGGAGGCCTGATCGCGGCCGCCGCCTTTGCGCTGCCTTTTTTCTGGATGGTCTCCACCTCCCTCAAAAGTCCCCCAGACGTGTTCATTTCGCCGCCCAAATGGGTCCCCTGGCCTCTCCAATGGCAGACTTATCCCGAGGCGTGGACCTTTATTCCATTCTTCAGCTATACGATCAACACGCTGCAGATCGCCATCCCATCCATCATTGGAGTCCTGTTCTCTTGTACTCTGACCGCCTACGGCTTTGCTCGCATTCGCGCCTGGGGGCGGGACGTCCTCTTCTTCATCTGCCTCTCCACCATGATGATCCCGTGGGCCGTAACCATGGTCCCCCTCTTCATCATCTTCAAGAACCTGGGCTGGACAGGCACCTACCTGCCCCTAATTGTTCCCAGCTTCCTCGGCAGCGCTTTCTACATCTTTCTCCTCAGACAGTTCTTCCTGACGATTCCGATGGAGTTGTCAGACGCGGCGCGAGTTGACGGCTGCTCCGAACTGGGCATCTTCTCCCGCATCATTCTGCCGCTCTCGAAACCGGTATTGGCGACAGTGACCCTGTTCGAATTCAACCGCGTTTGGAGCGACTACCTCGCCCCCCTCATCTTTCTCACCCGCCAGGAACACTTCACCATCGCCCTGGGCTTGACCTACTTCCTCGATCGAGACCGCCCACTTTGGAATCTGGCCATGGCAGGCAATACGATGGCGATCATACCCGTGATCATCGTCTTCGTCCTCGCTCAACGGGCCTTCATCGAAGGCATCACGCTCACCGGCATCAAGGGCTGATTCGCCTGCCACTCGTCCAATTCCCTTTCCTCGTGCTAATATAATTCTTTACATTTGATCCCTAGCACCGAGGAGCAGAGACTCTTGAGTCATCCCCTGCTGGAATTGAAAGAGATCAAACAAGCCCCCGCAGAATATCTGAGCGAAATTGGCAGGATCTTCTCAGTCTTTGATGCGCAGGTACAGGATTCCGGTAACATCTCGTATGGCGTTCAGGTCGGACAACAGCGCTTCTTCGTCAAGACAGCGGGAGACCCTCGCGATCCGCGCCCCTTTCTGCCCCATGAGGAAAGGGTAACTTTACTTAAGAACGCAGTTCGTGTTCGACGCAGCTGTTCTCACAATGCCATACCCCGGCTTCACAACGTGATCGAGTCGGCGCACGGGCCGCTGCTCGTCTACTCGTGGGTCCAAGGCGACCTTCTCCACGCTGGCAGTGCAACGCGCCGGGATTCTCAATCAGCCCTGCAGCGCTTCCGCCGCCTGCCTCTCCCAGAGATCACGAAAGCGCTGGACCTCATCTATGAACTACACTATGAGCTTGCACGGTCAGGATGGATCGCTGTCGACTTCTATGACGGCTGCCTTATCTATGACTTTGCAAGCCAAGAACTGCATGTCGTCGATTTGGACATGTATCGTGAATCGCCATTTGTCAATGAGATGGGCCGTATGTTTGGCTCATCCCGATATATGGCGCCCGAGGAGTTTGAACGAGGGGCGGCGATAGATGAGCGAACGAACGTCTACACCATGGGGCGGACCGCAGCCAACCTGCTGTCCGACGGCACACTGGACCGTTCCGCCTTCCGCGGCAGCGACGAGCGCTATGAAGTTGTTCGCAAGGCGTGCAGCGGCGAACGCGGAAATCGCTATGCGTCCGTTGGTGACTTCTACACTGCCTGGTTAGTGGCAGGCAATGGGGATCCCTGATTCAGTCTGGTCCTGACGAATGGACGAGGAGCGGAATATTGAGAGGCGTTCGTGTTTCTGCAACGCGGTGAAAGGAACTGCTACCGCCCGCCAAAACCGGTCATGGCGATCCCCTGAACGAAGTAACGCTGGGCCACAATGAAAATCGCCACCATCGGCGTCAACATCACCGTGCTGGCCGCGAAAACGACCTCCCAGTTCTTGGCGTATGAGTCATTGTAGGCGCGGATGCCCAGAGCGAGAGGCCACTTGTCCATCGAGTTGATGTAGATCAGCGGATTCATGAAGTCGTTGTAGTGCTGCAGGAGCGCAAACACCGCAACGGTTGCAATGACCGGCTTGGATAGTGGCAGCAATATCTGAATCAGTACCCGGATGCGGTTGGCGCCGTCGATCTCGGCCGCGTCCTCCAGCTCCATCGGAATGCCCCGAAAGAACTGCCTCATCAAAAAGACATATATCGCGCCGATGCCTCCCCAGTAGGGAACGATTAGCGGCAGCCAGGTGTCGATCCATTTCAGGTTCTTGAATATCAGGAAACGGGGAACCAGCGTCACCACGTCGGGCAGCATCATCGTTGCCAGCAGAAGGCCAAACCAGAAGTTTCGCCCCGGCCAGCTTATTCGGGCAAATGAGTAAGCGACCAGAGCCGACGAAACGACCGTCCCCACGACCGCAAACAGAACGATGATCAGTGTATTGACGATGAATCTCGTCAGCGGCAACAGCTGAAATGCTTTGACGTAGTTGTTCCAGTGGGGGTCCTGCGGTAGCCACACGATCGGGTGCGCGAAGACCTCCGTCGAAACTTTCAGCGAGGAAGAAATCATCCAGAAGGTGGGCACCAGGAACGTGACCACCAGGAAGGTCATGAAAAGTTGCAGGGCCGCCAGCCGGGCAATTTCCCACCCTGAGCGAGATGTTTCACCCCGTCTGCCCCTCAGTGTGCCTCTGCCCTGCAGTTCGGCAGATGATGACTGCCAGCCGTTCGCCAAGGCCCCCTGCACCTGTCTGTCCGACCGCATCGTCAATCCCCCTCCTCGTAGTAGACCCAGCGGTTAGACAGGTAGAACTGGACCAGGGTAAAGCCAACCACAATCACGAACAGTTCCCAGGCCAGGGCCGATGCGTAGCCCATGTTGAAGTATTGGAAAGCATTGCGATAGATGTTCAGGACCACGAACAGCGTTGCGTCCTGGGGCCCCCCCTCTGTCATGATCATCGCCGGAACGAAAGTCTGAAACGAGTTGATGATCGCAATAACCGAGTTGTAAAAGATCAGGGGCGTCATCAGCGGGAGAATGACGTAACGCAGCTGGCCAAACGCGCCAGCGCCATCCAGACTTGCGGCCTCTTTAAGCGAGTCCGGAATGTTGCCCAGCCCGGCGATAAAGATCACCATCTGGCGGCCGATCATCCAAAATGACATGAAGATGAATGCGGGTTTGGTCAGCTTCGGTTCAAACAGCCACATACGCGGCTCAAAACCGAACCAGCCCAGCGCCTCGTTGAGGATGCCGAACTCAGGGTGCAGAACGCGTTGCCAGACCACCGCGCTCGCAACCAAAGGTACGATGATCGGCATGTAGAATCCGGCCCGGTAAAAGTCCCGGAAGCGGATCCTTTGCGTCAGCGCCAGCGCAAGCGTAAATGAAATTGTCAGCTGGATCGGGACTGCGAAGATGGTGTAAAACGCGCTGTTATAGAGGCTGAGATTGACCTTTGGGTCTTTGAACATCCGCGCCAGATTGGCGAAACCGACGAATGACGGCGGGCTCAGAAGATCCCATTCAACGAAGATCAGATAGACCGAATAGAGCATCGGGAATGCGATAAAAACCGAGAACCCGATGATAAACGGTGAGGCAAACAGATAGCCTGCAATCCAGTCCCGCAGTTGGCGTTTCGATATGCGGCGCCTGCCTGCGGGCGCAGTCGTTACGGCCATATATGCTCCTCAAGGGGGTGGCGAATGGCAGAGCCACCCCCTTTTCGGAAGAACTCGCTTATCCTTGCTTCGCCCAGTGGGCATCGAGCAGGCCCTGCACACCTTCATTGACTGCCGACATGACGTCAGCAGCCGTGGCGCTGTTGGCCAGCATCGGATCCCAGCCAACCGGCTTCGCGACCTCACTCCAGATCTGTCCGCGAGAGACGCCGCCGATAACGTCCACCTCTGAACGCAGGAAGGCGTTGCTGAATGCCGCCGCGTTGGAGACGCCGAAGCGCTCTTCAATCGTCGGGCCCCAGAAGTTCTCGACCAGGTCCGCAGTGTTGGGGATACGCCCTGTGATGGTCGAATAGATCTTCTGGCCGTCCTCGCCGCCCATATAGTGGACAAAGTCCCAGGCTGCGTCGACCAGATCGGATTTGGGCACGCAAACGCCCTCGGCCCAGCCGCGATGCGGCCGGCTCTCGTCTGCCATCTGCGGCATCATCACCACGTCAAACTCAATCTGCTTGCCCTCGTCACGCAGCTCCGGGCTGTTGAGTCGCGGGAAGAACCAGGGGCCTTCATACTTCATCGCCGCGTTGCCGGTGTCGATCGTGTTGGTGCCGCCTTCCAGGTCGGCCGGCGTCGGCGAAATGCCCAGGCTGTACATGAAGTCCTGCGCCACCAGTTGCAGAATATCGATGATCTCCGGCTGGTCGAACATGGCCGTGCGCGGATCCACCAACTGATCAAACTCCTGCACGCCGGTGGAGCGGATCCAGTGGATGTCTCGGGCATAGCTGCCGTTGGCCTGATAGCCGTACATCTTGGAATCGCCGTCCGTGCTGGTCAACTGCTCGGCAGTGCTGACGAAATCATCGAACGTCCAGTCGTCCGTAGGATAGGCAACGCCGGCCTCGTCAAAGGCGTTCTTTGCGTAGAACATCACCATCACACCGGACTGGAGCGGAATCAGATAACGGCTCCCATCGCGACGCGTGCTGAACTCGATGCTGTCCACGCCGTCGGGATATGGGCCGTCAAAGCCGTCCCGCTCAATGTAAGCGTCGATCGGGGCCAGTAGTCCGGCATCGCTGAAGGGCTGCCACTCCCACCCCTGGAACGATGCGATTTCAGGTACGACACCGCCCGCAAAGGAAGTCTGTAATTTCGTGTAATAGTCCACGCCCGTGCCGCTAATCGACGGCTTGACTGTGACGTTTGGGTTCTGCTCGCCATAGGTAGTCGCCAGCTCTTCCCAGGCAGGGATATCGGAAGCGTCGCCCCAGGCGAAAAAGTCCAGTTCTACGTCCTCGGCGGCCGGGGCCGCGCTGCCGCTTGCTCCACCGCCGGCCGGCGCTGGCGCCGGACACGCTGCGAGTAGCAATGTCGTGGAACCAATACCGATTCCTTGCAGAAACTTTCGCCGGGATACCTGGCGGCTCCTGCTCTGTAGAGCGTCTCTCATTGTTCCCTCCTTACAGGGTTGAGCTTCGGACTATAAATTGATTGTGAACCGATGGATGGCCCGAGGCGTGGCGGCAACTCGATGAGGTCCGTGATGCCAGCCCGGGTGGGAGGTTCGGCATAGGATACATTACTTGGTTGAATTCGTCACATTTGAGCAGGTGCAGGAGAGTAAACGGCTGTGCAGCCGCATCAATAAACCAACAACTAACCTGTTCTTTATCTGCGCCTACCGGCGGGTCCTGCGATCGGTGGGGCAGTTGCTCTGAATGTACTTTGGGCAGCTCCGATCAACGGCGCGTCAAAGAACCCCGCGCGTTCTTTCGCCCCTTTGGATGCACATCCCTCACCAATGGGGCTCCTCAACGACCGCCCACTCTTAGGCTACATCCTGATAGGGACCACGATTTCCCGGCGGCAGCAGCGCGGCGACCTGCATCATGGCTTCGTGGGCCAGAGCGTCCAACTGTTGCCGTCTCTGGCGTCGGGGTAAGTCTTCGGGGATCGTCATCGGTCCAAAGGGGTGGCCGATACGAATCCGCACCTGTGTCCGGCGTAACCGGCGCAGGTTGACGAGGATCTTTTCGCTCCCCAGCACGGCGACCGGCAGTAGACGGGCCTGCGCCTGTGTCGCAAGCAGACCGATCCCCGATTGCGCTCGTATCAGCTTGGCGCTGTGACGGGCCGTGTGCCCGGCAATCTGTTCGATTCGTTCTCCCCGCTCCCTGGCCTCCGACATTGCTGGGTCGATGCCACCTTCCGGAAAAACGCCCACTGTACGTCCTTCTCTCAGGGCCGCCAGTGCCGTCCGCAGCGCTTTGCGATCCACCTGTCCTCGCCAGATCGGGATCAGATTGAAAGTGCGGCTGAGGAAACGGAAGAAACAGACGCGTTCGGTCTCAATGGCGAGCAGAAATGCGACGCGAAACGGTAGGAATATCATCAGGAGCGGGCCGTCGAACCAGCTAAAATGGTTTGAAACGAGGATCAGAGCTTCACTGCGGGGAATGTGCTCCAGGCCACTAACCGAAACCGAAAGAAACAGGTTGACAATTACGCGGCCCATGAAAACTAGAATCGACTGGAGGATGGACTGTAGTGCGGCGTACATGGAGCAGTCCTTTACGACTAGCCTGGCAACGGAGCACCGGACTCTATCAAACCGCTTTCATGCAGGTCCTGCCACATCGCCGCAGGCGCTTCCACATCCCAGATTGCCCGGTTGTCATCCGCCTCGACCGTTGTCGCCGAACCGATTACAAGTGACGCAATCGCAGGATGGGCCCCCGCGAAATGCAGGGCTGCTACGTGCAACGGCACACCATGCCTGGTCGTTATCTCTTGGAGACGCCCCGCCTTTGCAAGAATCTCTGCCGGTGCGTCTTCGTAGTTGTATTTGGCGCCTGAAATCGGGCCCGTTGCCAGAATGCCGCTGTTGTACACCCCGCCCAGAAAGATGCTTACATCGTTTTCAGTACACCAATTCAGAAACTCCAGCGAAGTTTGCTCCAGGAGTGTATAACGGCCTGCCAGCAGAAAGCAGTTTACGTCGATGTTTTTGGCGAACTCCCACTCCATCTCCCACTGGTTCATGCCCGCGCCCACCGCGCCGATTACGCCTTGCTCTCGCAAGTCAACTAGGGCAGGGAACGCCTCGTCCATCGCCTGCCGAAAGTGGACCTCCTCGTTCTCAAAATCGGGGTCATGCACAAGCAGTATGTCAACTCGATCCATCCCCAGTCTTTCGAGGCTGTCTTCGAT
This sequence comes from Caldilineaceae bacterium SB0664_bin_27, assembly GCA_009838625.1. Classification (GTDB taxonomy): domain Bacteria; phylum Chloroflexota; class Anaerolineae; order Caldilineales; family Caldilineaceae; genus Bin5. The sequence continues at coordinate 67,842 of VXRG01000109.1, read as the reverse complement.
GCTTTTCATCACACCATCCCGACTATAGTCAAAGTAGATCGACTTGTCCGGGCGCACGATGCGCCCTATCTTAGTCTGGATTACTACCTCGTCGCGAGGAACGCCCCGCAACGCTGCGCCGAGCCGCCGCTCCGCCTCTCCCGTACCGTACAGAGGCGCCGTATCGAAGAAACGAATGCCGTTCTCGTAAGAGCGTTGCACGGTCGCAAGGGCCTCCGCATCGTCTATGGGATCGTAGAGATTACCGATCGGGGCCGTGCCCATGCCCAATCGAGTAACTTGCAGATTGGTTTTGCCGACCTTTGCACTGGGGAGCGCGTCTGCTTTCATCTAATTCCTCCGTGTACTGCCGATTGCTCGCTGAGGATCGCGTGCTGGGTCTTGAAGCCTGTACCCGGCAGTATGCGAGTTTCCCCCCTGCTGCCTGCCTGTTCTGCGTGCGCCGGCACTTGGATCGGAGCACGACAGTTTCTTCCAGAAGGTCAGTCAGAGTCTTTCGTACTGTCCGTGTTCCCAAAACTTCCGAAGACCTCAAGTGTACCGCGGGAATTGTACATCATCCGCGGTTGTTACGCCATCTGATTTCGTTCGCGGGTCAGGGTAATTGCATCCTATTGCGCTATTTCCTTGGGAGGTGGCGCGAAAGGTATCTGCTGAGTCTCGGGTCGTTTGCGATCCAGAGTGAGGATATGAGAACGTTTCTCTTGCTCCTCTCCCATCTTTCCTCGCCCTTTTGCGTCCGGGCGTGAGCGATCGCCCTTGTGCGGGGAGTCGCTCCCACAACGGCTCCCTCCGTCTCGCCGCCACCCGCTGGCCGCTAACGACCCTCGCAGCCTGCCGCTATGTCAGTTGCGCGTGAAAGGCATCCATTTGGGGCAGGATCTTTTCCCAGGCGAAATGATGCTCGACAAAGGCGCGGGCCGCTTCCCCAAGAGCGCGGCTGCGACTTCCGCCGGCCGCCTGATCGCGCAGAAGGGACAAGACCGCATCGGCGAATGACCGAGGGTCGTCGGCGATCAGAAGATGCTCGCCATCGCGCACCGGGATCCCTTCTACACCAAGAGATGTGCTTACGATGGGTCGGGCGCAGGCCATCGCCTCCAGAATCTTGAGACGTGTGCCTCCCCCCACTCGCATCGGCGCCAAATAGATCGACGAAGCGTGAATGTAGGGCACAATGTCTTCAACTGCGCCGGTAAGCTCGACGTCCGGCAAACTGCGCAACCTGTCCAGCCGCTGATGCGGCGACATGCCGGCGATCTGCAGCCGGACCCTCTGATGCCTGCTGATGAGAGGCAGGACCTTCAACCCGAACCAGAGCATGGCGTCCACATTGGGACGGTAATCCATCTTTCCTGTGAAGACCAGCAAGGGAGGGCTCGACTCAGGAGGCGGCTCAGGTACATAGCGAGAGACCTCAATTCCATTGGGAACGCTGACGGTCGGGGTCTGACCCGCTAACGAAGACAGAGCCCGCCGGTCCGGTTCACTCACAGCGACGATTCCGTCTACGGCTTGGCAGAACGCCTTTTCATAGTGATACAGTTTCCGCCACTGCAGCAGGCTATAGCAGGCGGCATGCCAGCGGTTCGGACTGCGGGCGTCCATCAGCGCGGCGCGTTTCTGCAGCAGGAACTCGGCGTTGTGTGCGTCAAAAACAACTGGAGGACCGCCTCCGGCAGTGTTCAGGACCTGGAAGCCGTATGGCGCCATCTCCAGCCCCTCAACCTGGACGAGATCATAGTTCTCCTCGGCCATCATTCTCTGCAGGGCTGAGTGAAAGCCATCTTGTTCCAAGCGCAGCGCCATGTCGGGTCTGATCGCGAGGAGGGAATCGAGAAGGCGGCTGTATGAAGAACGCTCAGGCTGACGGAAACCTTCTACCCGCGAACAGATCTTCGTCAGACCCGGATCAGGCCATTCCTCGTCCTGGGGCGAGAGGCAAGTCAGGAGATGAACCTCGTGGTTTGAGGCGCAATGTTGCAGCAGATGATAGTTGCGAAGAGCTGCTCCCTGCCGCGGAGGGTAAGGGGACTGTGGGGTAAGGAAGAGGATTTTCATCGACGGACGTCAGGCAGAGGAGTGATGCGCAGGCGCGGCCGGAACCGATGTCCTGTCGCAAACCATCCTATAGACGTCAAGTGTTTCGGAGGCGGCCCGGCTCCAGCTGAAAACGGAGGCGCGCTGCAATCCCTTCTGGCTCAGCTCCTTGTGCAGTTCATCCTCTGTCAGGAGCCGGTGCATGGCGACCGCGATTTCTTCCCAGTCGGACGGGTCGATGATTAGCCCGGCATCGCCGACAACCTCCGGCATACTGCTGGTGTTGCTCACGATCGTCGGTGTGCCGCAGGCCATAGCCTCCAGCGGAGACAGTCCGAACCCTTCGTAGTATGCCGGATGAGCATGACAACGTGCGCCGACGAAAAGCTGATGAAGATCCTCGTCTGGCACACGGCCCAAAAAGAAAGTGCTCTGCCCAAGGTCCAGTTGCTCGACTTTCCGATAGACCTCCTCATATAACCAGCCGGGCTTTCCGGCCAGTACAAGGCCAGTGTCCTCGCCGCCATAGTACTTCCGGAGGTGGTGAAAGGCTTCCAGCAGGCCTCCAATATTCTTGCGCGGTTCGATCGTGCTGACAAAAAATATGTATTTCTCCGGGATTCCATACTTTCTCTGCATGGCCGTAAGGCATTCCTCTTGCATCAGAGGGACATAGTGGGGCGCCGCGGCCTCGTAGATGACGCTGATCTTTTTGGCTGAAGCGCCGAGTTGCTTGACTACATCCCTCTTTGTACTCTCGCTCGGCACAATTATGTGCCGGGCATGGCTTACCGCTCTGTCAATCTGACTGTAATAGGCTGCGTGAGACTCAGTCAGAAAATGGGGCCAGCGCAGGAAGGCGAGATCGTGGACGGTGATGACCGAAGGAACTCTGCTGCGAAGAGGAGGAATAAAATCAGTACTGTGAAGCAAGTCCAGAGTGTGGAAAGACAGTTCTGCCGCCAACATTGGCTGCTCCACGCGCGTATGCACAGGCGTGAACAAAGTACGCCTGTGAAAATTTGGCGCGTTTGTCAGCGGTTCCCGTTGTTTGCGGTGTTGGAAAACCGTGTACGATGTTTCCCGATCCAGCTGTGCAAGCTCTTCAATGAGATGCTTCGTATAGCGACTGATTCCTGCCGGCTGGTGATAACTCAGCCTGGCGTCAATGCCAACTCGCATAATCCCGACGATTCTCTATGTGGAGTAATCTGGCCTGCGCGCCTCCTGGCTCCAAGAATAACAGCAGTCCGCATTTGGAGACTGTATGCCTTGAGCGTCAGGCAACTCAACACGTGAGTAGATAAACGCGAAACAGTGTATCAGTATCCGGGAAGTCGGTCAAATGCCCCCGAAATTTCACCCTCACCGGCTGGTCTTCAGCTCGACGATCGCGCCCAAGAGCTCTTCCGTATCCAGATAGGCCCACACAGCTCCAGGGTCCAATGTTGAACCGCCGCTTTGGAGGATATCCACCTCCAAGTCTCGCGCGACCCCCTCCGGGTCGGGAACGCGAAAAAGCAGATGGTGTAATCCCTCGCCCTTTTCTTCCAAGAACTCCGAGTAAATGTTGTCCCCTTCGAGAGGCTCGATGAACTCGATCTGCACGGCGCCTGTCTCGATGAAGGCCAACCGCATACGAAAGTTTCCAGGCCTCCCTCGAAATGTCGATTGGGCATCCAGAGTGCTTCCCTCGGGCGGCCAATCCACGACCTGCACGGGCTTCATCTCAAAACGCTCTGTCCACGCATCGGCGGCAGCCCGTGCATCGCGAACGACGATTCCCACCTGTACAATTGATCCCAATTCGATTTTCTTCATAAGCGGGTCCTGCTCCCAGTTCCTGTTCTCCAATGAGCGTCTGTCCGAAATCTGTACCCCCGCAGCGGCGTCAGGCCCGCTAACTGGCCGTTGATAAGCGGCACTGCTCTCGGCAGCCTGTGCATTCCCTTGTCCCCTTCCCAGATGAATCTCTGGTGCAAGATTTCGACGCAGCTACTTTTGATGAATCTGTGGGATAATACCAACTGCCAACCTGAAAGCCAAACAGTCCTGCAGGAGAGAACGGATGATAATTCATGACATCAAAACAACCGTATTGTCCCTGCCCCATCTGCCGGGATTCCAGGATGCGACAATCCGCCACATCTCTCAAGGGCGCAGCCAGTGTTTCGTCCATGTTCACTCAGACCAGGGGCTGGTGGGATTGGGATTGGGCGGAGGCGTCACTGCGGCGCGCGAAGTGATCGAACGTACGCTCAAGCCCATTCTTATCGGTCAGAATGCTCTGCACATAGAAAAACTGTGGGACGACATGTTCTGGGCGATTCGGGGCGTAGGTCGTAAGGGGCTTGCCTTCAGCGCCCTGTCGGCTGTGGACATCGCTCTCTGGGATCTGAAAGCGAAATACTACGAAACGCCCCTCTATAGGCTGCTGGGGCCGTACACGGAGTCCGTACCGGTCTACGGCAGCGGCGGATGGACCCACTTCAACCAGCATGAGCTTGTTGCCGAACAGTGCGGCTACGTGGAGCGCGGTATGAAGGCCGTGAAGATGAAGGTCGGCAAGGATTTCGGCCAGAGTGAACAGGAGGATGTGGCTCGCCTGGCGGCGGTGAGAGAGGCCGTTGGCCCTGATGTGCAAATATACATCGACGCCAATAACGGATATTACGCCAAGCAGGCCGTCCGCATGGCGCGAATCTTTGAACAGTACGATGTAGGCTGGTTTGAGGAGCCGGTCTTGGCAGACGATATCGAAGGTCTTGCTGCGGTTGCCAAAGCCATCGATATTCCCGTTGCAACCGGCGAACACGAATACACCAAGTATGGATTCCGTGATCTCATTGCCCGGGGCGGCGCCGACATCGTGCAGCCCGACGTGGGCCGCGTTGGCGGAATCACCGAGTGGATGAAGGTCGCCCACCTTGCCCACGCCTTCAACCTGCCCGTTGCCCCCCATGCATACCAGCTTATTCATCTGCATATGGCTTGCGCCACACCAAATCTGAAAGTCGTCGAATATCTGGGTACGGTGGAAATGGCAGACCGTATCTTCTACAGTTCCTTTGATGAGCCGCAAGACGGCATGTGGTCCCCCAATCCTGACAAACACGGGCTGGGTCTGGAACTTGACCCGGATGCGGTCAAACACTATGCTGTAGAGTGAGATTAGCCGCCTACCAGTCGAGCGCGCAGAGTCAGAGCTGGACGAGTCGAACACTTCCTTCATTAAGATGGGCGGACTACCTTTCGACTTGGCGGGAAAGGCCGCACCAGCTCTTCGCTCTTGCGACAGCTTAGCGGCTCTCAGCCAGAGCACTGCCTGCGCGGGCTTACCCCATGCGATACTAGCCGCTACTGGGATTTCAGTTACGGGGCAAGGATGAACTCTGAGCGATGCACGGTTGATCGCACTTTCCGTCAAGTGGTACAATTCATATCCAGATTCGCCCTTTCTGTCTATCAGGTTGAACTGTTTAGACCGTTCTTCCAATGCGACCTGAAAGCGCGGCATACATAGCAAAGAACGGTTCTCCTGACAAGCAAAGCGAATCGAACGCAACTATTCCAATAAGGTGCCCCGAAAGAAAGAAAAATGGACAACGCCCAACTAGCCCAAATGGTGACCTGGCTCGACGAAGAGCATCGGCGCGATCGCGCTGAAATCTCGCGATTGCAACAGCAGTTGGAGAGCCAGAGCGGAGATGTCGTCGAACAAGCGCGTCGTATCCAGGAGCTTGAAGGACGGCTGGCATCTACGATCGCGCAATTGGGCCGGTTCAATCAACTTGAACAGCAGATTGAGAGCTTCAAGCAGGAACTTGGCTTGGTAATCGACCGCAGCGATGAGGGCTACTCCCAGACGGCCCGCGAATACGAGCGTGCCAGGCTGGCCGACAGGGAAGCGCTGACAAGAGAGATTAGTGAGGTGCGTCGCGAACTGCCTCGCATCGGCCGCATCGAAGAAGCGGTCGAGTTGCGCAAAGGCGAGGAAGAGCGCATGGTCGATATGATCATGGAGAGTCGGAATCAGGTGAATCTGCTTGTCAAGGATCTTGAAGAACGCACGCGCCAGATTCCATTTCTCGCCGACCAGCGCACAGGCGACGCAAAGCGTATCGCCCAGTTGCAGCAGGAGACTGTCGAGCTGTTCAAGCGAACCGAAGCTTTCACGGGACGCTTCTCAATTCTTGAGGACGCCGACCGCCGAATGAGCGCAGAAATTGAGCGCTGGCGGCCGGTCTTTGGCGAAATCCGGGAGGAGCAGCAGCAGTTCATGGAGCGGCTGCGCGTCGAGGTCGTCGAGCGCCTCCAGGTTCTCACCCGCTGGCAGGAAATCATTGACGACCAGCAGTCGGTCGTTAACAAGAATGAAGAACGTTTGCAGTCCTTTTCCCAGACCGTCGAAACTGCTCGTCGTGCCGCCAATACCATCCCTGAGTTTCAGGAAAACATTCGTCGCGATCAGACCCAGGTGCAGGAGCTCCAACGGCTGGCCGAAGAACGCATGCGAAGGGAGATGGAAGAGTTTCAAGAGGAGTACGAGAAAAGTAGCCGCCGCGATGGTCTTCGACAGGAGCATTTGTGGCGGGAGCAAGAAAAGAACAACAAGGAACTGCTCGATCATCTCCCTCCCATTTTGCACGACCTGCGCGTGCACGAAGAGATGCTGCGCCTCCTCTGGAAACTGCAGGAACAATACGGTGGCCGCTACATCAGTGCGGCGCAGCTTTGGCTCGACGGTCTGCAGACGGCCCTTGAAGAAAGGGACGAAACAATGAAAGACCTCGAAGAAGAGTGGCAGAAGCAGCGCCGTACCGCCGAACTGTATGCCCGCCAAAACAACAACACGCCCCGCATGGCCGGAGTGGTCTCCGGTGAACAGTCACAAAACCGCACCTGATGCGGGTCGTCGCCACTGCAGGACACGTGGACCACGGCAAGTCGACACTGGTCCAGGCGCTTACGGGAAGTAACCCCGACCGGCTTGAAGAAGAAAAACGTCGCGGGCTCACCATCGTGCTCGGCTTCGCCTGGATGGACCTGGCAATGCCGGACGGTTCTGTAGAGCCTGTCAGCATTGTTGACGTACCCGGCCATATCGACTTCATCAAGAATATGCTTGCCGGCGTCGGCAGCGTTGACGCCGCTATCCTCGTCATCGCCGCAGACGAGGGGGTCATGCCCCAGACCCGTGAACATCTCGCCATATTGGACCTGCTCGCTCTCCCCGACGGCCTGGTTGCCCTCACGAAGACGGATCTGATCGACGACCCCGAGTGGCTGGAGCTGATCGAGCTTGATATTCAGGAAATTCTTGCTGGCACTCGATTGGAGGCCGCGCCTATCATACGCGTCAGCGCGCAGACCGGCGAAGGCCTGGATCACCTGCGATCCTCCTTGTCAGCTGCTCTGACGGCGCTACCCCCCCGACGCGATCGAGGCCGACCGCGTTTGCCTGTCGATCGGATCTTCAGCCTGCCCGGTTTCGGCACAATCGTTACCGGCACGCTGAGCGACGGACATCTTGCCGTGGGGGAACCGGTAGATATTCTTCCCGACGGGCCTTCGGGCCGCGTGCGGGCACTGCAGACGCACAAGCAGGAAATCGAACGCGCGCTGCCCGGCAGCCGGGTCGCCGTAAACCTCAGCGGCATCGCTACCGACGAAATACGCCGCGGACAGGTAGCCGTCACCCCGGGGACGCTGCGGGCGACGCGACTGCTCGACGTCTCCTTTCGTCTACTTCCCGACGCGCCTAAGCCGCTGCGTCACAACACGGCCGTAGACCTGTTCAGCGGTGCGTCAGAGACGCCTGCACATCTACGTCTCCTGGCTGCTGAGGAGCTGCCTCCCGGCGGCGAGGGATGGCTGCAGCTACGCCTCGAGCGCCCGATTCTCGTCGCCGCCGGAGACCGGTTCATACTGCGCCAACCGTCTCCCAGCCTCACCTTGGGTGGCGGCGAAGTGCTCGACCCACACCCGCGCCGGCGCTATCGACGCAACGACGCCACTGTAATCAACAGGCTGGAAACTCTCGCGCAAGGGAGCCCCGATGAAATCGTGCTTCAGAGCCTGGAACGGGAACCCTTGCTAGCTGAACAGGAGCTGATCGCCGCTTCCGGACTTGACAGAGAGATTGCAGGTTCGGCAGTTCGACGGCTTTTCGATGACAAACTGATGCGGGGATTGGACGACCAGCGACTCCTGATAAGCGAATCGGCATACCAGCAGGTCGTCGCCGACATGCAGTCGCTCCTTGCCGAGTTCCACCACCGCCATTCTTTACGACAGGGCATGCCCCGCAGTGAAGTGCGCAGCCGTCTGCGAGTGGTCGGTGCTGGAGGCGTGCGCAAAGAGTTGCCCCAACGAGCTTTCAATGACCTGGCCTCCCAGGCGAATGAGGACGGGCTGGTTGCAAGCGAAGAGAACACAGTCCGCCTTCTTGCCCACAGCGTCCGCTATTCCGATACACAGCAGCGGGCCGTTGAACGGGCGCTTCAGTCCTATGCCGAGGCGCCATTCAGTCCGCCCAATGCCATCGAAACCCTCAAACTGTTGAACGGCGACGAAGAACTCCTGGAATCGTTGGTTGAGCGGGAGATTATCGTCCGGCTTCCCTCCTCCGTTTATTTTCGCAGGGAGGACTTCGAAGCCGCCGCACAGAAAATTGTTGGGCTGGCCCGGTCCAGAGGGGCAATAACGCTGGCAGATGTACGCGATCTGCTTGGCACAAGTCGCAAATACGCGCAGGCACTCCTGGAAGAGCTCGACGCCCGCCGCGTCACACGCCGTGTGGGGGACGAGAGATTGTTGAGAGGCGTCGAATGAAGAGAGGAATCGAATACCGCCGCCTCGGCCGGACAGGGCTCAAGGTTTCTCCCCTCTGCCTTGGCTCGATGCAGTTCGGCTGGACAGCCGATGAAGGCACAAGTTTCGCGGTGATGGATGCATTTGCAGAGGCCGGCGGCAACTTCATCGACACCGCCGACATCTACAGCCGCTGGGTGGAAGGAAATGAAGGCGGGGAAAGCGAAACGGTGATCGGCCGCTGGCTGCGGTCAAAAGGGAATCGGCGTCAGATGATCATCGCCACCAAGGTGCGGGGTCAGATGGGGCCGGGGCCGAACGACGAGGGCCTTAGTCGGAGGCATATCCTGGATGCTTGCGAAGCCTCTCTTCGCCGCCTGCAAACCGATACCATCGACCTTTACCAGGCACACTATTTCGACGCGGATGTACACATCGATGAGTCGTTGGAGGCGCTGGACCGACTGGTACAGCAAGGAAAAGTGCGCTACATCGGCTGTAGCAACTATCCGGCCTGGCGACTGATGGAAGCTCTTTGGACGAGCGACAAGCACGGCCTCGTTCGCTACGATTCCTTTCAACCCCACTACAACCTTGTGCACAGGGCCGAGTTTGAGCAGGAACTGGCGGATGTCTGCCAAACTTTCGGCATCGGAATCATCCCATACAGCCCGCTGGCCGGCGGATTTCTGACAGGGAAATACAGCAGTGAGCGCCCGACAGACAGCGTCCGGTCAGCAAGCGTACGCCAGCGTTATTTCAATGACGCAGGCTGGAGAGTCCTGAAAGCGGTGGAAGTCGTAGCCGGTGAACTTGGAGCAACGCCGGCTGCCGTCTCACTCGCCTGGCTCCTGGCCCAACCAGGGGTGACCGCGCCGATCATCGGCGCCAATACGGTCGAGCAGTTGAATGGCAGCTTGAATGCCCTTGATGTGGAACTTACTGCGGACCAGATGGAGGCGTTGGAAGTCGCGTCAGCATGGTGACACTGGCTGAGGGGGCGGCGGCGCGGTTCAATTCTTTTAAGGATGCCTTGCGCGTGTTTTCCTGCGGGACGTTAGAACAGTCGCATCTGCTGATCTTCTGCCCTCTTGCGGGTCCGTCGCGGTTCGGCCTTCTGCACCTCCTGCAGGGCCGTCTCTATATCGGTGACAAAGCCTGAGATTCCGTTTTCCATTGATTGCCCAAACAAAAAGCGCCGGCCGGAATGTGTCAGAACTAACCGCCGTTGTGCTCGTGTCATGCCCACGTAGAAAAGCCGACGCTCCTCATCCAGGTCAACGTCCCGGTTGGAAGGCGTATAGGGTAGAAGCCCCTCCTCGCAGCCTGCAATGAATACGACAGGGAACTCCAGTCCCTTCGCGGCGTGGAGACTCATCAGCGTCACCCGGTCGGCCCGACTGTCGAACTGGTCTGCTTCGCTATGCAATGAAATCGTCGTCAGGAACTCCTGCAGCCGGTTTCGATAAGGCGCCGCGCGCCGCTGCAGACGCTCGATTCGCTCTTCCTCAGCCTCGCTGAAGTTGGTACCGCGCAATCCAGCCCAGCCCGCGGCCGCGATTTGAATCTGTGAAGACAGGGGCGCGGAGGCATTTCTGACCAACTCCTCCACGAGTTCAACCGTTTGGACCAATCGTTCCCTCTGGGGTTGCCGCAAGGCACGGGTAATCGGCGCAGCTGCGATCTCCTTGAGCCAGGCCCCCGGTGTGCTGCGCGCCTCAGAAGCTTTGATCTGCCTCCCTGCCAGACCTGCCGCTTCGTCATCCGTTAGCGCCCTCTTTCCTTCCGTCAGGATGCGCTGCCAATGGAATGGGATGTCTGGAGCCTGTGCTAGCCACAAGAGCGCCACAATCTCCTGCACCGGCCTCTGTTCTACCAGTGCGGGGCCCCCGATCGTCGAATAGGGAATGCCCGACCGGTCGAATGCTTCCTCCATCAACCTGGCCTGTGCGTTGAGACGGTAAAGGACGGCGAAATCGCCGAATGTAAAGTCCTCTGGCAGACCGCTGTCGTCTACTCGTCCTGAATCCAATGAGAAGTGGCTGACCCCACCCACCATCTGCTCCACCTGGTGGACGACATACTCTGCTTCGGCCTTATCAGTAGGTGCGCGATAGACGTCCAACTTTACCTGCTCGGCAAAGTCGGCGATCAGTGCAATCGACTGATGATCGGGACTGTGTGAGATGACCTGCATTGCAGCGTCCAGAATCGTCTGGGCTGACCGGTAATTCCTCTCCAGGTGGAGGCGTTCACCAGCAGGAAAGTCATCCTCAAAGGACAGAAAGTGGCGGCGATCGGCGCCTCTGAAACCATATATCGCCTGGTCCGGATCTCCGATTACGCAGATGTTGGCGCCCCCGGCCGCCAGTAGTCTCAACAGCGTGTGCTGCGCCGCATTCACATCCTGATATTCATCCACGGAGATCCAGCGAAAGCGCGCCTGCACCGTACGCAGGACCGCCGCGTCCGTCTCCAGCAGCTGTACGGCCCGCAATATCAGATCGTCAAAATCGAGCGCGTTGGCCTCTTGTAGGGCGGCTTGATAGCGAGCCCAGGTTTCGCTTCCTCTTTCCTCAGTTTTTCCCTCTGTGGTCGCTGTCGTTAAGCCATTCTTGCGAGCCGATATCTCTTCCAGCGCCGCCCGCAACTCCCTTGCGCCCAATTCCGGGCAGGCGCGCCTCAGTAAAGTCTGCCGGTCCGGTTCCGCGATAATGGTGAAATTCTGCGAAACTCCGATTGCATTGCCGAACTCCCTGAGGAGACTGGCGCCCAACTGATGAAACGTACCGACAGTGATTCGCGATGACCTCTCTGTTCCCAGAAGCTCGGTCAGCCGCTCTCGCATTTCTTCGGCCGCCCTGTTTGTAAATGTAACTGCCAGGATCGAAGACGGCGCCGCCCCCTTCCCCTCGATCAGACGCGCAATGCGCACGGTCAATGTGCGAGTCTTGCCGGTACCCGGACCGGCTACGATGGCCAGTGGCGTACTGGTATGTGCGGCAGCGGTCTGCTGTTCCGCATTGAGCTGATAGAACCAGGCGGACGCAACTCTGCCGTCTGCTTCCTGGTGGCTTCGTGGATCGGAAGAGGCATGCCCGTTCGACGCTGAATCGAAGGGCAGACTATACTGGATCTCCCCTTCTGCCAAGGCCTTCTCTTCAGGCGGCTCCGCTGCTTCTGACGGTACACTCTCATCTCTCTGCCTGAGAAAATCCCGCCCTGCTGATGTAGCGCTACTCTCCTCTTTTTCCGCCGCAGGCTCGCCCGCGAATATCCCGAGCTGGAAAGAAGAAAGTCTGTCTGCCTCTCCGTCAAACATGCGGATAACGCCGTATTCGCCGTCGAACCCGCTCTTCGCAACCACCTCACCTCCCCGCATTCGCCGGATTCCTTCAGCCAGAACCGGGCCGCCTGCCGCGGAGATATCCTCAAGTGGGACTGCTCGCAGAATCGCCAGCTCCGGCCCCAACCGTCCCAGGAGTCGTAGATACTCGGTCTGCACGCGCTTGGAATTGGGGCCAACGTCCAGAATCTCGCCCAGTGCCTCGGGCAGCGGAATGAGACTGGTGAAAGGAGCCGCCGAGGTCGGACGTGTGCCGGGGGCGCGGTCGGCCAGCTCCTCGACCCTGTGGTAAACACCGACAGTCACCGGCTTGCCGCACTGCGAACAAAGTCCCCCGTTGGCGACCGTTGTAACCGGTTTCCAGCAGACCCCGCATTTGCGATGGCCGTCAAGATGATATTTGCCTTCCTCAGGGAAGAACTCGATAGTGCCCAGGAACTCCGTGGGGTCACCGCTCTTCAGCGCATTGAACAGCGCGTCATAGCTCAACTCGGTATCAAAGAGAGTGGCTTCTCGCGCCAGCTTAGGCGGTGAGTGGGCGTCTGAATTGGAGACGAGAGTGTAGTCATCCAGCCACGAAACGCGCCAGTTCATCGGCGGATCGGAAGAGAGGCCGGTTTCGACCGCGAAGATGTGCGGAGTCAGGTCGGCGAAGCATGCCTCCACCGAATCGAAGCCGGACTTTGAACCGAGGATCGAGAACCAGGGTGTCCAGATGTGGGCAGGGATCAGGTGGCACCTGTCGTCCACCTCCAGCACAATTTCCAATAGGTCGCGGCTGTCCAGACCCAGGATTGGGCGGCCGTCCGAGCGAATGTTGCCGATTTTTTCCAGTTCGGCCTGCAGAATCGCGGTGGCCTCGACCGAAGGCGCAAAAACAATGTTGTGAACTTTGCGCGTTCGGTCATATCTCTTGTAAATGTTGCTGATCTCGCCGCCGATCAGGAATCGAACAGGCCCTTCACAGGACGGGGGCACCTCTTCGGCTACCGTTGCGGCGCACTCAGGTTTCAGTTGAAACAAACCGTCTTCAGCTGGCGCCAATTTCGCCTGCAATTCCGCTAACCATCCTGGATGCGCAATGTCGCCCGTGGCGACAACCTGCACGCCCTTGAGCTGTGCCCACTTCCACAGGTGCTCAAGGGTCAGGTTCTTGCTCGTGGCTCGCGAAAAATGGGAGTGCAGATGAATATCGGCGACTAGCTTCATTCTGTCTGCCAGCTGTTCCAGTAAGTCCTGTCGCGCATCGGCTTTCGTTTGGCCGGACGGAAGTCGTCGCCCTTGAAGTAGGCCACCGGCAGCAGAGCCGCCTGGGAGATATCATCGGGAATGCCTAGCAACTCGGCGATTTCACCTTCATGCCGCAAGTGAAGAGTCGTCCAGGCGGAGCCTAGTCCTCTGGCTCGAAGCGCCATCATGAACGACCATGCGGCCGGAAGAATGGAGCCGTAGTGCCCAGCCTGTGAAGCCGGAGCGGCATCCTCGGGGCGGCCTTCAATGCATGGGATGACCAGCACGGGAACATCCTGTAAATTGTCGGCCAGATACTGGGCGGAACTGATCACACGCTGCATCTGTCTGTCTTCGGTGGTTGCGTCCGGTCCCGTAGGCACACTCCGAGTGGCGTTGTAGTCGTACCACACCTTTCGGTATCGCTCGGCGATGAAGCGCTTCTTCTCGCCATCGGTTACCACGACGAAGTGCCAGTTCTGACGGTTGCTGCCTGTTGGGGCCTGCCCTGCAATCTCCAGGCACTGCTGGATGATTTCGCTCTCTACCGGACGATTCAGGTCCAGTCGTTTTCGCACCGAACGCGTGGTAGTCAACAGATGGTCGGCAACTGCCAGGTTTTCAGGCGTCGACAGAATCATTTGGCCTCCTTGCGGCGCTGTGCCAGCGCGGCGCAGAATCTCTTTTGTTCCTCAGATTTAAGCCCCTGCTGCAACGTCTCAAATACGCCGGAAAGATCGCCGGCCAGGAGCGCATCCTGCAACAACCATAGTCCTGGGAAGCGTGCGCCTTTTAGAATGCCCTCCCCGTCTGGCTGCTGCTCTACATAGACGCCGTCTCGCAGAACAAACCAGGTAACGCGTTGCTCATAAGCCAGATACACGATGTACTCTGGAACGCCGCTACGGGCATATACCCGCTTTTTCTGATTCAGATCATAGCTGGCGCTGCTGGCTGATACTTCCAGAATCAGTTCCGGCGTGCCTTCGAGATAACCATCTTCACCCACCCGTACTGCCCCTCCGCATTCAGGTGGCAGAAACAGGAGGGCATCCGGCTGAGGTTCGTTCTCGAAATCAAGGCGTAGCGTAGCGTTATCACTTCCTTCCACGCCAGGAGTGGAAGCGCTGTAAAGACAGAGCCAGCCAATTGAATGAAAGTGCGGTTTCCCGTGTTCGCGGTGCCGTGCCGGGGATGGCATATAGACGACTCCTTCAATCAGTTCCGCTTTCTTTATCTCAGGATGGGCCGCGTAGATACGCTCAAACTCGGCGCGCGTCAGCCGGTCGCCGTTGTTCAGAGGCGGAACTGGGGTCTCTTCTTCTGTCGTTGGAGGCGTCGACGTTCGTTCGACTGCAGATACTGCCACTGTGCTCCTCCTTGCCCAATCAACAGTGCGTCGCGGTGACCGCATTATACTCGATCCAGGTAGGCGGATTCAATCCGCCCACTGTCGGTCCATGATCGAGTAGCCGCCGTCCACAACCAGAGTTGTGCCAGTGACGAACTCAGCCGCCTGGGAGGCCAGGAAAATGGCAGCCCCTGCCAGGTCGTCGGATGTCCCCAGGCGCCTCGCCGGCGTCTTGTGCCGGATCTCCTCGCCCAGCGGTCCATCGAGTAGGTCCCGGTTGAGGTCCGTTTTGTGCCAGCCGGGCAGCAGAGCATTGACCTGGATATTGTGAACTGCCAGCTCAACCGCCAGCCCGCGCGTCAATCCCAGGATGCCGGTCTTGGCGGCGGCATAGTTGGTGACATTAGGGGGGCCCAGCAACGAGTACATCGACCCGATGTTGATGATTTTGCCGCCGTTTCCGGCGTTCACCATCGCCTTGGCTGCCGCCTTTGCACAGTAGAAGCCTCCGTTGAGATGCGTGTCTATGACTGAATGCCAGTCCTCCGTATCCATGTCCAGTATGTTTATACGGCGGGCGATGCCGGCATTGTTGACCAGGATGTCAATCCTGCCGTGTCTTTCGACGATCCCCGCCACCGCCCCGTTGACCGCCTCTTCGTCCCGCACGTCCAGAGATATCACTTCATGACCGTCTCCCAACTCTTGTGCCACGGCAGCGTTTTTCTGCGGGTTGCGCCCGCTGGCAATGACGGTTGCGCCCATGGACTTGTATCCCAACGCAATCGAGCGGCCGATGCCGCCGTTGGCGCCAGTAACCAATGCGACCTTATTGTCTAAGGAAAATGAACTCTGCACGTAGATCCTCCTGGAGATGTTGTTGACGATCAAGCCGCAACTGTGTTCTCCCAACGGAGAGACATCGAGCGGCTATTCAGTAAGCCTGTTTCAGATCTGACTCTCATTGAGTCAGACTTTCCGCCATTGTCGGGGAAGGGCAATAGATATGCAAGATGGTGACCGAGTCAGCTTCAGTCGATTCTCTCGGAAGGCGGCACTTGTAGCCTCGCACGCAAAACTGGATAATCTGATAAGATAACGTACAGGCTAGGCGCCGTTTGCCCCGATACGCCGATTACACGAACTGGCGTATCGTAGACCTGCCCCCTCTGATGCGAGCGACCGCCCTGCCACCGCGGCCTGGCGCCGCCTGCCTGCATCTCTGTACCTGACCCGGGGAGAGAGGCCATGATACACGAGTTGAAGTTCAACAGAGGATCTCTGACCCGCAATTGGTTCGTCCGAGTCGGCATGTGGTCGGCCTTGGCCCTCCTCTTGCTTTCCCTATACGGCAAATGGCTGATTGCTTCGACTCCGGAGCCTTTGCAACCGGCCTGGTACGTGTTCGGTCCGTTCCTGCTGCTGACTGACTTTCTGAATGTAGTCCTCTTCAGTCAGGTCTGGTTCGTTTCCCTTTGCAGCGCCGGGCTGATCGTTTGCGGCCTCCTCTGGTTTTGGGGAGGGGGGCGAGCACGCGCCGTGTCGACCTCGATTCTGGCCATAGTATTGGTCGCTCCATTCGCACTTGCACAGATCTACGGCCAGTATTCGTTGCGGACGGTTGAGGCCTCACGAGGTTACGTACTGGACTGGCTTACGCAGCCGGAAGGCAACTTTGCAAGCGCTTTCAGGAGCGCTCAACGCGAACATGATGTGACAGGCTGCAAATATAGACTTCATGGCTGGACCACTGATCATCGGCTCTACTTCGGCTCCAACTGCTTCAATGACCTGTGGATGTACGATCCACAGAAAACTGAACTGCTTCACAGAATTAATCGACTCCCATCTGATTTTGAGCCTGCATCATCATTGAAGACTTATACAAGCCATCCCATGGGACAGAGCGGACTCTCGGTTACTCGTATCGTGGAAGAATCGAAGTCCACGGATGGCAGGTATAAGGCATTTGTAGTCCAGGACAGTTTCTATGGTCCTTATGACGTCCTTGTGATGCGGCAAATCGCCCCCGAATGACTCCACTGAAAGGTGTCTGGCAGAACCCAAGACCAATTCGTTGAAAATCGTCGCGTATGTATCCCAAAAAAGGGGGCAAGCGTTCCCACTCTTCTAGCGGCAGCCAAACCGGGTCTACTCCCCGCTTCGTCCTCGTAGTGCAGGTCTCGCCCCTGTTCTGGCGCCCCCAGCACTGCGGCTTCGACCACTGTCCACTGCAGTTCCGCCTTTGTGCCTGCCCTCGCCCCATCTTCAAGCGCCTCCCTGCTCCACTCACTCCTCGCCTCTTCGTGGTCCCTCTGGCTATCTTCGGCAATACTGGCAAACCAGATTAGATCCGGCTTTTTGGGGGAAAACCGCCCAAAAACGTGCCAAATTGTGCCAAATTGTGCCAAAGTCCTTCAGTGCTCCCCTCTCACGCGCCTCCTTGCTCCCCTCTCTCCTCACTCCTCGTCCATGGCGAAATTCCCCCCAATTCTGGACTGCACCACTTTCTCGCGAGAGATTTGACATTGATTTCAGCGTGTGGTAATCTCTGCCTCAATGTCTTGAAGAGACTCTCAATTGCACAGCAACGAGGACGGCTCGACAGAGTGGCTAAAGAACGAAGCGAAGCGCAAGTAACAATCGCCGATCTGATTCGAAACGAGGACGATTCGCTCCTTCCGATCAACCTGTTGGATGGTCCGTCAGCCGCGGAGATCCTGTTGTCCAGCAACCTGCGCCATGAGTGGCGCGGGTTTTCTTTTGGCAATTTTTGGTTTGGTTATTATTTTGGCGTGAACCAACCGTCTCCACTTGTTGAGGAGCGTTGGGCTGTGTAGAGACAGTCAACGTAAACACACTCAAAGCGTGGAGACGAACTCCACGCTTTTTTTGTTGGCCTTGAGGCAGTTTTATCCGGATTGCGTGCCTATTCTTGCCGCCTGCAAAGTCGGCCGACAAAAACCTGATTCGCCTGGTGTTGTAAATTCCAATCTATGCAGGACGCCGCGAAAAAAACTGGAGAGAGCCGTGATCTGTCGAGGAGTGCGGGGCGCAACAACCATTGAAGAGGACACACCCGAATCAATCTTGCAGGCAACCAGAGAACTGTTGGCCTTTATGATTCGTCTTAACAATATCCAATCCGAAGACGTGGCCAGCGCAATCTTTACCACAACTTTCGATGTGGTCAGTCAATACCCGGCTCTGGCCGCCCGTCAGCTGGGTTGGATGGACGTACCCCTGCTCTGCGGACATGAGATGCGGGTTCCTGACAGTACTCCACTATGTATTCGCATTCTGATCAACTGGAATACCGACACGCCGCAGAAGGAAATCCAGCATGTTTATCTGAAAGAGGCCCAGGCTCTGCGCCCCGACAAGAGGCTGGCGTCCGAAATCGATCTTGACGAGTTGAACCGCTGGATCGATGAACAGTTGCAGAATTGACCGCGCCTGCGCCGGAATGGAGAATCTTAGCTCACTGATGCACCTCATCGCCGCCAAGTAACCATGGAGTAACCCAATGTCAGTTGTCGCTTTTCAGGGAGAGCATGGCGCATACTCCGAAGAGGCCATCCGCCAACAGTTTGGCGCCGAGGTCGATACACTGCCCAGCAGGACCTTTGAAGACATCTTCGCATCGCTGGGCGATGACCGCTCTACTTTGGGCGTAGTCCCAGTCGAAAACTCCCTCGCAGGCAGTATTAATAAAGCCTATGACCTCTTGCTGGATCATGACTTTCGCGTTCAGGGGGAAATCCTTTTGCGTGTACGGCACAATCTGCTGACGATGCCAGGCAATGGCGACAAGATTGATCAGGTGCGCAGCCATCCACAGGCCCTCGCCCAGTGTGAGGGTTTTCTCAATCGCCACGGCTACACTGCCATACCCTGGTACGATACTGCCGGCAGCGCCAAAGAGCTTGCCGAGCATCCGGAGCCGCAGGTAGGCGTGATCGCAAGCGCACTGGCTGCCGAGATCTATGATCTGGAGATTGTCCAGGAGGGTATCGAGGATCTCCTCTTCAACTTTACCCGCTTCTTCGTAATTGGAAAGGGCGATGCCCAGCAGTCGGCGAACGCCAAGACCTCCCTCGTCTTTGCCACGCCCCACAGCCCGGGGGCCTTATATGCCTGTCTGGGAGAGTTCGCCGAGCGCAGCATCAATCTCGTAAAACTGGAGAGCCGCCCGCGCCGCAACCGGCCCTGGCAATACGTGTTTTATCTGGATTTTGAAGGTCACTGGCAAGAGCCGGACTGTAGTGCTGCCGTTTTAGGGCTGCTCAATAGAGCAGCGTTTGTCAAGATGCTGGGCAGCTACCCCGCGGCCGTGCAACCCACTCCTGAGGAGTACGCGCAAGAGGCGGTGTTGCAGATATAGAAAGTCGAGAGCGCCAACTCGAATCAACGAAGGAAGCATCTCAGCACACCTTCAAACCTGAATGTCATATCCTACCAATGAGGAACTGTGCAATAGGAGAGTTGAATGGTTGTCGTAATGAAGCCCGAGGCTTCCCAGGCCGAGATAGATCACGTCATCAAGCGGGCAGCCTCAATGGGCGCCCAAACGCAACCGATCACTGGCGAAAGCCATACCGTTATCGCCCTTGTCGGCGACCTGACCCAGGTGCAGAGGGCTACCTTCGATGCGATGGCAGGCGTGCAGAAGACAGTTCGAATCCAGGATCCTTACAAGCTCGCCAGTAGAACCACAAACCCCGAAGGAACCGTAATAGACGTGAACGGCATCCGTTTCGGGGGCGAGCAGGTTGTCGTTATGGCCGGGCCCTGCAGCGTTGAGAGCAGAGAGCAGATTATTCAGACCGCCGTAGCAGTCAAAGAGGCAGGGGCCAGCGTACTGCGCGGCGGTGCCTTCAAGCCGCGTACCAGTCCGTACAGCTTCCAGGGCCTTGGCGAAGAGGGGCTGAAATACCTGGCCGAAGCCCGCGAGGTCACAGGCCTGCCCGTCATCTCCGAAGTCATGACTGTCGAAACAATCGACCTGGTGGCCGAGTACGTGGATATCCTTCAGATTGGCGCCCGCAATATGCAGAATTACGCGCTTCTCCAGGCAGTCGGCAAGACCCGGCGACCGGTGATGCTCAAGCGCGGCCTCAGCGGTGAAATCAACGAGCTTCTGATGTGTGCCGAGTATATCCTCAGCAACGGCAACATGCAGGTTATGCTGTGCGAGCGCGGCATTCGTACCTATGAAACGGCCACCCGTAACACTTTTGATCTCAACGCTGTACCCGTTCTCAAGCGTTCCTCCCATCTGCCGGTCGTCGCCGATCCCGCACATGGTACGGGCGACTGGGAACTGGTGCCGCCGATGTCACTGGCTGCGGTCGCGGCTGGAGCCGATGCCCTGATCCTGGAAGTTCACCCGGACCCGGAATCAGCCTTGAGTGATGGAGACCAGAGTCTCAAACCTGAAAGGTTCGCAGACCTGATGAGAAGCTTGCGAAGAGTTGCTGCGGCTGTCGGCCGCTCGATTGCAACCCCTAAAGAATCAGATGACTCCGCCGGGATGGCAGGTAACAAAAACCGGAGTACTGAGGAAACGAGCAAGAGTGCCGTGTTGGCATGAACGG
The DNA here is from genome assembly GCA_009838625.1 of Caldilineaceae bacterium SB0664_bin_27. Classification (GTDB taxonomy): domain Bacteria; phylum Chloroflexota; class Anaerolineae; order Caldilineales; family Caldilineaceae; genus Bin5. The sequence goes on along the minus strand of VXRG01000109.1, from coordinate 47,465 downwards.
CCCGGTACAGTGTGGAAAGAGGATCTCACTCAGCCTGACAAAGAACGCAACGCGCACCGATAGCCTAGCTACGCAACCAGACCAGGAAAGGAATCTTCAATGATTGTTGTAATGAAACAGGGCGCTGCCCAAGACCAGGTGGAGGAAGTCGTCAAGCGCGTCGAGGAACTCGGGTACAAGGTGCACCTGAGCCGCGGCGAAGCCCGTACAATCGTGGGTATCATCGGCGCTGACGACTATCTGATCCAGCAGGACACGTTCGAGGTCCTTGACGGTGTGGAAAAGACAGTCCGTATTATGCAGCCCTACAAGTACGCCAGCCGTGACTTCGTTCAGTCGTCAACCACGATTCCCGTGAACGGCACAAACGTCGGCGGTGAGAAAGTAGTGGTCATGGCGGGACCTTGCAGTGTGGAAAGCCGCGAGCAAATCCTGGAGACGGCTCACGCGGTCAAAGAAGCCGGTGGGTCCGTGCTGCGGGGCGGCGCCTTCAAACCGCGCAGCAGCCCGTACAGTTTCCAGGGCTTGGGAGAAGAGGGTCTCAAGTTCCTGGCAGAGGCCAGGGAGCAGACCGGTCTCCCGATTATTACCGAAGTCATGAGCTCGGAAGATATAGAATTGGTCGGCGAATACACCGACATCTTTCAGATCGGCGCTCGCAACAACCAGAACTATCCGCTTCTCAAGGCAGTGGGCAAAACGACCAAACCGGTCTTCCTCAAGCGCGGCATCAGCGGCACTATTCAGGAGCTGCTGATGGGAGCCGAGTACATTTTAAGCAACGGCAACATGCAGGTGATGGTCTGTGAACGCGGGATTCGAACTTACGAGACAACTACCCGCAACACCTTCGATATTAATGCCATCCCCGTCCTCAAGCAGTTGACTCACTTGCCTGTCGTGGCCGACCCGGCACACGGAACAGGCCAATGGGAATACGTGCCACCGATTGCAAAGGCCGCAGTCGCCGCGGGGGCGGATGCTCTGATGATCGAAGTACACCCTGACCCTTCAAAGGCCTGGAGCGACGGCGCCCAGAGTCTGACCTTCGAGCATTTCGGCGTCTTGATGAAGGAACTGGAATCCATTGCCAACGCTGTCGGACGCAAACTCTGATTTCCGGTTTCCGTCTGAAGCCCTCAAATCAACGAGGCCGTCTTCACCGGCAAAGTAGGGGCAATACCGCGGCAACGACAGACCACTCATGAAACCTCTTTCTGAGTGCAGCGTTGCGGTCATCGGGCTGGGCCTGATGGGCGCAAGCCTGTGCATCGATCTGAAAAAACGCAATCTGTGCCGTGAAGTGAGAGGCGTGACCCGCAACTTCAGCACTATCCTGCGCGCCTTTCACGAAGACGCGGTCGATTTGGCGACTACCGATCTTAACTCCGGCGTCGCCGGGGCCGATGTAGTCATCTTGTCCACGCCAGTACGGGCAGTCGTAAAGATGCTGGAGACGCTCAGTCCAATCCTTTGGCCAGGTACCGTTGTCATGGATATGGGAAGTACCAAGGCCGAAATCTGCGCGGCCATGGACCGGCTGCCGCCTGGAATTCAGCCAATAGGCGGCCATCCCATGACAGGAAAGGAAACTGCCGGTTACGCCTCCGCAGAAGGTGGGCTTTATGAAGGGGCGCCGTGGGTCCTCACGCCCCTTCCTCGCACCTCGAAGGAAACAATCGAACTGGCCTCCGAACTGGCGGAGGCAATCGGGGCCTTCCCAATCACCTTGGAGCCGGTTCGCCATGACCGCCTTGTTGCTGCCATCAGTCATCTGCCATTTCTCCTGGCGAGCGCCCTGGTTCACACGGTCAGCGACAGCGGAGAAGAAGATGCCGCAGTTTGGGAACTGGCTGCCGGAGGTTTTCGCGACACCAGCCGGGTGGCGGCTAGCGATACGCAGATGTTCCTGGACATTCTGGTGACCAATCGCGAGGCGGTCCTGGAGCAGTTGGACACCCTGGGTGGGCATCTTCAGGAACTGCGAACTCTTCTCGCTGACAACGATGAAGATTCTCTGCGGAGTAAGCTCTCCTGCTCACAGAATACGCGCGCGGAATGGCAGCAGAAGAAGGGTTCATTCGCAACGCCGGCAGGTGGCAGAAACGGGCCGCCGCCAGTCAATGCACAATGATCTGCCAGTGTGAGATTCTCAACAAGCCGCAACACCGATGTCGACATTGAAAACGTTTTTGACCGAACGAACCAATACAGCTGAGATTTTCCATGGCAGACATCCTCAAGATCAGCAGTGACGGTCCTCTTGTCGGCCGGTGCAGCGTGCCGGGCGATAAGTCCATCAGCCATCGGGCGGTGATCTTCGGTTCAATTGCCGAAGGGTCCACACATATTCGCAACTTTCTCGATGGCCACGACTGTAGGGCCACCATGAACATTATGCGTGCCATGGGCGTGCGCATCGATGAAATCAGCCGCACGCGCCTCGAGGTTTACGGCGTCGGTCTTGATGGCTTGAAAGAGCCAAATGACGTGCTCGACTGCGACAACAGCGGCACGACAATGCGTCTACTGGCGGGGCTGCTCGCTGGACAGGAGTTCGTAAGCGTACTTAGCGGCACGGCCCAGATTCGAGGCCGTCCTATGGCCCGGATTGCCGATCCGCTGCGGACGATGGGCGCGCAGATTTTCGGACGCCAAAATGGCCGGTTCGCGCCCCTCACTATCATTCCCTCCCGCCTTTCCGCGATCGAATACCAGATGCCGGTCGCCAGCGCCCAGGTCAAGAGCTGTCTCCTGCTGGCAGGTCTCTATGCCCACGGATTGACTGTGGTTCACCAACCTGGACCTGCGCGAGATCATACCGAGCGTATGCTGAGTTCGATGGGCGCCCCGGTCACCGCCTTGGGCAATACAACGCATAGCGAGCGCCCCCAGACCCCGCTTAACCCTCTGAACATTCTGGTTCCCGGAGATATCTCCTCGGCCGCATTCCTGCTTGTCGGGGCATCCTCGTTACAGGGCAGTAACCTGACGATCGTCGATGTCGGTGTCAATGCGACCCGGACCGGAATCGTCGATGCCCTTTCCGAGATGGGGGCCAGCATTCGGCGCAGAGAGCGGCCATTCCAGGGTGGAGAGCCCGTAGCAGATCTGATTGTAAGCGGCGGCGGGCTGCGAGGTATGGAATTCGGCGGAGCACAACTCGTCACGATGATCGACGAACTGCCGGTTCTGGCAGTCGCAGCCACGCAGGCCGAGGGCCGGACTGTCGTACGCGATGCCCAGGAACTACGCGTTAAGGAGACCGACCGCATCGCCACGACCGTCTCCGAACTCAAAAAGATGGGCGCCAGGATTCAGGAAACCGCTGACGGCTTCATCGTGGACGGGCCCACTAAACTGGAGGGCGCGAGCGTGGACAGCCATGGTGACCACCGGCTGGCGATGGCTTTGGCCGTGGCCGCAGTAGTTGCCGATGGAGAGACCACCATCCATAACGCGCATGTTACCGCAGACAGTTTTCCCGGCTTCGAATCAACCTTACGCGCGCTCAACGTCAATGTGCAGGCAATGGACCGGGAAAGTGAAAATGAGTGAACCTCTTCGGAAAGAATCGGTCCCTAATCGTTCAAACGAGGCCAGTTCAGAACCGTTCCCAACCGATATAAATGCCGCAACGACACTCGTCGGCCTTTTCGGTTGGCCGGTTACCCACTCCATCAGTCCTCAGATGCACAACGCCGCCTTTGTCGTACGCCAGATGAACTGGCGCTATCTGGCCTTCGCGGTGCCGCCGGAAAGAGTGCCGGAGGCTGTCGCCGCGTTGCCTGCTCTCGGATTGAGGGGTGTAAACGTGACTGTTCCCCACAAGCAGTCCGTCATGCCCCATCTGCATCATTGGACACCCGCGGCCGAAGCAATCGGAGCGGTGAATACAATTGTCGTCCAGCAAGATGGCCAGCTATCCGGAGACAATACTGACGGCGCCGGTTTTATCGCCGACCTGCAGGCCCACGACGTTGAGCCTGCCGGCATGCGGGCGCTGGTTATAGGCGCGGGCGGTTCCTCAAGGGCAGTCGTGTACGGTCTGGCCGAGGCCGGCGTGAAGAGTGTGAAGATCCTCAACCGCACCGTCCCGAAGGCTGTCGATCTGGCCGCAACGATGCAGTCCTACTTTCCGGAGATCAATATCAGCGGTGCCGCCTTCCCTGATGATGTGACAGGTAGCGCCCAGAACGCGGACCTGATCGTCAACTGCACCTCGCTGGGCATGGAGCCGCGCATCGAAGGCTTGCCCTGGGAGGAAAATGTCGAATTCCGCAAGGATCAGATCGTCTACGATCTGGTCTACAACCCGGCCATGACACGGTTGCTGCAACTGGCCTCGACCGATGGAGCTGCTGCCATAGGCGGCCTTGGAATGCTCGTCTACCAAGGTGCAATTGCCTGGGAAAAGTGGACCGGTGAATCTGCGCCTGTGGCTGAAATGCAGCAGGCAACCAATATCATTTTCGAGCGCAGATGACGGACAGATGGGCGCCCGTCACCAGACCGAATGCGAGGAACTGATGACTCTTTCTACCACATCTACAACTGTCAACTACAACGCTGTTCCGGACGAGACGGGGCGTTTCGGACCGTACGGAGGCAAATATGTGCCCGAAACACTTATGCCGGCGCTGGATGAACTGGAAGAAGCATACCTGAACGCCCGCGTTGATAAAGAGTTCATGGCGGAACTGGCCCACTTGCAGCATACCTACGTTGGCCGTCCGACTCCGCTCTCCTATGCCCGCCGACTGAGCGAAGAACTGGGCGGCGCCCGGATCTATCTGAAACGGGAAGACCTTGCTCACTCCGGCGCCCACAAAATCAACAATGCTCTGGGCCAGGCCCTGCTGATGAAACGCAAGATGGGCAAAACGCGTATCGTGGCAGAAACTGGCGCCGGCCAGCACGGTGTCGCCACCGCCACCGCAGCTGCGCTCCTGGGGATTGGCTGTATCGTCTACATGGGCACTGTAGACATGGAGCGCCAGAAGCCCAACGTCTTTCGCATGCAGCTTCTCGGCACTGAGGTGCGGGCCGTCGACAGCGGTTCGCAGACGCTCAAAGACGCCATCAACGAGGCCATCCGCGATTGGGTAACAAACGTGGAATCCACACACTACCTGCTGGGCAGCGCGCTTGGTCCCCATCCCTATCCTGCCATGGTGCGGGACTTCCAATCGATCATTGGTCTGGAGGCCCACAGCCAGATGCAGGATCCCGCTGAAGGCGGCCCGGGCCGGCTGCCCGACGCTATCGTGGCCTGCGTTGGAGGGGGCAGCAACGCCATTGGTATATTCCATCCTTTCCTTGAGGAGGAGAGTGTGCGTCTCATTGGTGTCGAGGCGGGCGGACACGGGATTGAAGACGGCGCCCATGCCGCTCGTTTCGCTGATCCCGAGCGGGGCAGGCTCGGCGTACTGCAGGGCACCAAGAGCTACGTCCTTCAGGACGGTGACGGGCAGATCGCACTGACCCACTCGATTTCCGCCGGCCTGGATTACGCCAGCGTGGGCCCGGAACACGCTTGGCTTCGAGATGTAGGACGCTCCGAATACACCTACTGCACAGACGCGCAGACTCTCAAAGGGTTCAAGGCGCTGTGCGAACTGGAAGGTATCATCCCTGCACTGGAAAGTGCCCATGCGATCGGCTATGTGTTGGAACTTGCGCCGCAGATGGCGAAAGATCAGGTGATACTGGTGAATCTCAGCGGACGCGGCGACAAGGATCTGGGCACGGTGATGCAGACAATCGGAGGAGACAGTTAAATGCGTAAGCTTAGGCCGAGAGGTGAAAGATGAGGGGAGTAGAACGCATCGAGCAGGTTTTCCGCAATCTGAATAAGGCTGGCGCCGCCGCCTTCATGCCCTACCATGCCATGGGCTATCCTGACCGGCAGCAGTCCCTTGATGTAATTGCCGCCCTGGCCGAGGCCGGCGCGGACCTCGTCGAAATCGGCATACCCCACAGTGACCCGCTTGCCGATGGGCCGACAATTCAGACTGCCACCTACGCCGCGCTCGTTGGCGGGACAACCGTGGCCGACTGCCTCCGCATGGTGCGCGAGCTGCGTGACCAGGGCGTTGACACGCCTTTCTGCGCCATGAGCTACTACAATCCAATCCTTGCGTTCGGCGAAGAACGCTTCGCGAATGCTGCCGCCGAGGCGGGCATCGACGGACTGATAGTCCCCGATCTGCCGCCGGGAGAGTCAGAACTCCTGGAGCCCGCCTGCCGCGCCGCCGGTCTGGCCACAATCTACATGCTGGCGCCGACAAGCACAGAAGACCGCATCAAGTCGGTAGCACGGCACGCCACCGGCTTTATCTACCTCGTGAGCGTAACCGGAATCACCGGAGCCCGCGATGAGCTGCCACCCGGTCTACCCGCTTTTGTAGAACGCGTACGCCGCCACACCGATCTACCCTTGGCGGTCGGCTTTGGTATCAGTACCGGCCCCCAGGCTGCCAGGGTGTCCGAGATTGTCGAAGGCGTGATTGTTGGTTCGGCGCTGGTGAAAGCCGCCGGCTCGGAGGCGGGAGTCGACGCCGTGCGTAGTCTGGCTGCACAGCTGGCGGCCGGCAGCCGCGGAGGGTAGACAGGAAAACCGGGCGAAAGCAGCGCCGGCCTTTCACTGACTATTGCAAACGGTTCTGCATCACAGGGCGTAGCTTGAGACCAAGTTGGAGTGAAAATCGCGCGTCGGCATCGTTCAAATCTATTTGGGTGATGCTCGAGATGCGCTGTAAACGGTAGGTCAATGTGTTGCGGTGGATATGCAGCAAGGCTGCGGTCTGGCTGAGATTACCGTGACAGGCAAAAAAGGCTTCCAGCGTCTCTACCAATTCGGCATTGTGTTCTTCGTCGTGCGTGATCAGTGGTTCTACCGTCTTGCGGAAGAAACGGTTCGCTTCCCCGCTTCCACCCAGCCCGGTCAGCAGTTGATATAAGCCCAGGTCACCGAAATAGGTCACAGGTGAGGCCTGCCAGGAACAACCCATTCGCCAGCTCTCACGCGCCTGATCCAGACTGCGCAGCCATTCTCGCACTGATGCGGCCGGTCGACCGATCCCGACTACCAGTGAAGCCCTCCGGAAAGTCGACGTAAAATGCTCCACTAAGCCGTTGGCAACCGATTTGAACTCCCGGCCGCTCTTGGGATTGTCGCACGGCCAAAAGAGCAGCGTATCTTCAGCCCGGACTGATAGCAGGATTTGGTCCTGTTTCGCTGCCAAATATTGGTGCAGCGCATTCGGCCAATCCTGGATGCCTTCGGCCTGGATCAACCAGGCAGTGTGGGGCCTGGTCAGGTCGAAGCCAAGCGTATTTCCCCGCTGAATCCACGCATCCTCGTCGGCAATTTCTGTTGCGAGCAGCTCGTCCAAAAAGACGGTCCTCATCTTTTCTTCGACCGCGCCAACCGCCTGCTCCCGGCTCCAGGCCAAGGCAGCCGCTCCTGCTCCTTGCAGTACCGCAAGTCTTTCGACAGTGGAGATTTCCTCAGATGCAACGGAATTAGACCGTAGCAGGAGGCAGTATCCTTCGACCCGCTCGGCGACAATGACAGGGCTGACGACCATTTCGCGGTACCGATGTTTGCTGTCGATAGGGAGAATTCCGGTCAACTCTGTGTTTTCGGCCGGCTCTGTCCCAAATTCGGCGGCCAGCCAGCTTCGCAGAGTCGTGTGGCTTGGCATAGAGGCAAGCACACGCCGTTTGTGCTGCTCTGTAAGCTCTTCGAGACCGGCGAATGCGATAGGCGTCCCTCCATCTTTCAGAAAGAGTACTGGCTGTTCAGAGAAACTCGCCAGAAGCTCGGCCATCATCCCCATGCCGCCGCCGTCCAGTTCGATCTGAGTCAGTTCCCGCTGCAAGTCGGCGGCCTTTGTAGCAAGGTAACCGCCCCGATCAACGATCAAACGGATCACGGTACGCTCGACTGAAAGGAGGGGCTCGGAGGCTGGAAGGGCGATGAGTGGAATCCGGTTTTGCTCGGCGACGGCGACCGCGTCTCGCGGTACTTCACCCAGCACGCCGATCGCGGAGATACGCGCCTGATGCAGGCTGTTCACGACCCGGTCCAGACGCATTTGAGGGTTAAAACGGTGCAGGTCATCGACGTCTATCAATGCCAGCTCCTCCCCCTCGAGGTTGGGGAAGGCCGGAGGGCTGGGGCGCAGGCTGCAAGCCCAACTGACAGGCCTGTTCAGCAGCTCTTCCCCAAACAGTATCCGCGATCCTTGCGGCAATGCCAGTCGGTAGATTTCTTCAAGGGTAGTCGCGTCGCGATACATAAGCCAGGCCAGCCAGAACAACTACTGTTGGGTTCACGGCTGTAGAGGGTATGTGTTTTCTAAGTCAAACCGGCCAGAATTGAATCAGCGGGCGCTGACAACCGCCCGCTGAGCCAGTTCATTCATTTCATATGACGCACAGCACTCTCGTGCTTCGATTCGTTCTCTACTTACTCCAAGCGCTCAATGCCGCGCCTACAGTGCCGCCCCAAACGGCCCAAAACAGGATCGCCGCAAGGTTAGGCCAACTGGTTGGATCCTGTCCGGCGGCAAAGAAAGCAACGACATAGCCAAGAACGAGACCGATTAAACTTGCTAGGAGGAGCTTCCAGATCGACTGATTCTGGCTCATCGCCCCGACAACAATTGGCCACAAGATCGCTGTAAGGATACTTATTGGAAGCCCCGTGACGACAAAACCAAAGTCTTCCGTAAAGACCCCGGGAAGAGCTACACCAATGACGAAGAACACATTGCCTATCAGGCCGCCAATGACGGGTCGCCAGCTTTCGCCAAGCGCATTCCGGGCAAAGTCGTAGCCGACAATTGGCGCGGCTCCGATCACGATACCCAGTAAGGCCCCCACGACAGGTACGCCTTTGAGCAGAACCATCAGGAGCGACACTACCGCCGCGGCCAGGGCAGCATAGAGCGACGCCTTCCAGCGTTCCGTGCTTGTCTGGGCGACGCTTGTAGCAGTTAGAATTGTCATCGTTAATCCTCCCCGGTCGGGTCGTAACAGCTGATTCTCTACAACGTCTCTACCAGCTATGGAGAAAGGGAGCTGATTTCAGTGCGTAGAATTCCATTCCGCCTAGAGCGGAGTTGAAACCGGTAGCGTTTCAGTCAGTCTGCTCCGAGGCGGTGTTCACTCCTCGCCAGGCAGGTTCTCCCACGCCTCGACAGTCCAGCCACTCACGTTCAGATACAGTTGCGGCACATGGTTGCGACTCAGTATCAGCACCAACTCATCCTCTTCAGTAGCCGCGACTTCGTCCAGCCAGATTCCCTGGTTGATAAAGGCTTGCACTATTTTACCAGCCTGTTGCCAGCCGCGCAAAGGATCGCTTTCAGGATCAGTATACATTGCCGTCCCGTACAATGCCAGCAACAGTCTGTTTTCCAGGTATAGGTCCAGGTCAAACAGTTCGCGCAACGCCGGCGATGGTCTCCTACCCTCTTCATCGCTAACCGATTCCTCCCACAGAGCCAGTCCAATCACCCTTTTGCCGGCGACAGTGTTAACCAGTTCCTCATACTGTTCGTCGTCCAGATGGTATTGAAGCAGGGCTTCGCCAGGCCCCTTACCATTGGTTGAAAAGTCATTCATTTCACATGTGCCTTCTTGTAGTTGCTGTATGTCGAACTCAGTGGGCCTTGCATTCCTCTACTGTACCTTCACGTCCTTTCCGGCCCGATAACTATCATTCGAGTGGGAATCGTCACCGGTTCGGCAAAATACTGTCCGCCAGCTTCAAGGTGACTGAACTGGAATGGCAATCCCTGGTCGATGAAAAGGTTGGGGCCGTTCATCACATGAAAGTGAAAGTGCGGCCCCGGCGAATTGCCGCTGCTTCCGACTCTTCCCAGAAGCGTACCTCTTCTTATCATTTCACCCTCGTTGACCTGCAAACTGGCCTGCTGCAGATGTGCATAGTAACTGAACTCCCCATTAGCGTGGCTGATCGCGATGGCGTTGCCCAGCAGGCGCCGCATATCGCCGCGCATGATTGCCTGGTCGGGGATTGCGCCGGGCGCCATATCCGGCATGTCGTAACAGACGTAGGCCACTTTCCCCCCTGCGGCGGCATAGACCGGCTGATGCCAGCTGTAGTGGTCCGAAAGCGCGCGGCCATCGCCTTGGTGTGTACGCCCCTCGGGTCCCAACTTCATGAAATCCACTGCGAAAGGCTGGCTGTAGACCTCCGTCTTGTGGAAGTCGCTCCAATCGCCCGCCTGCACCGCCCACCAGGCCCCCGTCAACGGAAAGTAGAAGTCAGTCTGTTGGTCATGATAGGTCACAGGTGATTGGCAGTGGGCCTGTATTCGCTGTCCGGCATCGGCAGATGCTGCCGCCGCCTGCGACCTGCCGACAGCAGTGATTTCAACATAGGAAAGCTGTTCGTAGCCATGCAGGAGAAACTGTAGACTGCGGACCGCCAATCCGGTGTTGGCAGCGATCGTCAGGTCCTCTTCGCCTGTACGTTGACGGATGACGCCTGCCGACCATCGCTGCTCGAACAGCAGCTGATGCCCGCTGTAGCCCTGAAAGACCAGCCCTTGCAATTGAACATCACCATCGTGCGCAGTGATTCCCAGGTCAAGCGCGACCTCCTGCACCGGACCGATGTTGGGGAAAGGCAGCCTGTCGTAAAGGCCTGCAACAATACCTTGAGGGCGGGTCTCCAAAGAAAGTCGGGTCTTCAATGTCAAGGTCTTTCAGTTGGTCCGATTGTAACCACCGGCCGCTTGCGGTAGCAAGCAATCGCAATGTCAGGCCGTACTGGGAACATGGGAAGATCTGAAACTTCTGTTTGACGGCGGGGTGAAAACTGTGGCAGAAAGAACCTGAACCGAAATCCCACGCCGCGGTAATCCGTACGTCACGCCAAGGGCATCTCTTTCCGTTCAAATGGAATCAGGGATCCTGCTGCGACTCTGACTGTTCAAATTGCTTGCCATTCGCTTCATTGATGAGTGTCGAAGCCTCGAGTACAGCCTCCTCGGGCGTCGCTGAGCCGCGCAGAATCTGCGTAATCATGTCGGTGGCATAGCCCCAGACTTCCTCTAGCTCGGCGTAATGGGGCTGAGGAATCGCATTGCCCGCCTGAATTGCAAATCCGGCCAAATGAGGCGTTCCATTCAGGTCAGCGTCTTTGTGCGCTGGCAGGCGGCCTGCGATTTCGGCCACGAGCGACCCGCTTTCGGCGTTCGTCAAATGCCGGGCAAGTGTCAGGGCAAGTTCCCGCTGGTCGGGGGTCTTGGACGGATTCAGAAACACGCCGTCTGCGCTTAACCAGGGGCGCGCCGGCCCTGAATCTCCGCCTGGCAATGTGGACACGCCCAGATCCGATCCAAACCTTTGCCGCAGTTCGCCAAGGCTCCAGGGTCCGTCGATGAAGAGAGCAAACTCTTCCTTTTTGAAGCGCTCCATCAGCATCCCATAGTCGAGAGAAACAAAGATACCCGGTGTGCTGTCGGCCTCTTTCAACCATGTCAGAAACTTTGCCGTCCCCGGTGACTGTTCGAGAACGACGCGACCATCCGCATCGAAGAGTTTACCTCCGTAGGCGGCGACGCCCCATACAAGGTGATAGAAGTTCGAGTATATGCCGGCGCCCTGTAAAGGGGACTCCAGGGCCAGATCGATCAGGTCGTCCACAGTACCCGGCAAGTTGCTTTCGTCCAGCAGCCGCCGGTTGAAATAAAGCGCAACAAGCTCGTAATCTGTCGGCAACCCATACAGAGTCCCTTCCCAAACCAGGTTTTCTATGGTCGCCGGGATGTACTGCATGCGTTCCTGTGCTGTTACTTGACTGTCGATTGGCCAGAGAACGTTTGCTGCCGTCAGCTCTCGAAGCCACCAATTGGGCGCCAGAATCAGGTCCGGCCCACCGCCTCCTTGGACAGCCTCCGTATAGGACCGGGCCAGATCGCCGTAATCCACAAACACAGTTTCTACTTGTGTATTCGGATTTGTCTGGTGGAAACGGTCCAAAATAGCCGCCAGGGCGTCCCCGTCCTTGCCTGCCCAGCTGTGCCATAGCTCGACCGTGCCCACCAAGGCAGGTGAGGTAGGCTGGGGATCTACGGGTGAGTCAACGAGCGACACAGCAGTCGGGGCAGTGGTTGGCACCAACTCGACCAATGGATCAAGGTCTGTGCGGACAGACGAAGAGAGAAGCGCTGTGGTGGAGCCAGGTCGACCGGAAGCCATGACCAGGACAGCCGTCAGCATCAACACCGATAGAGTGGTGAGCGTCCAGAAAAGGCGCCAACGAAACTGGGACATGTGCGACGAGAGTGAAAGATTGCGCGAACTTCGCGGGAAAAGAGTCAGGCCCGTCCCGGGCCTTGCCGGAACGGCATCGGTTATGCACAGGTGAAATACCCCGCGCAATTCAGTCGGTCCGATTCTCGGCTATGTAAGAAAGGAGCCCTTGCAATCCGAGCAGATAGCTGCGCCAGCCAAAACCACTGATCTGTCCTACGCAGACCGGAGCAATTACGGAACGGTGGCGGAACTCTTCTCGGCTGTGGACGTTGCTCAAATGGACTTCGACCGTGGGCAGTGCTACGCCAGCCACCGCGTCGCGTATGGCGTAGGAATAGTGAGTGAACGCGCCAGGATTCATCAGCAGCCCGTCGGCCCAGGAACGCGCACTGTGGATTTCGTCGATCAGCCCGCCTTCATAGTTGCTCTGAAAAGTGCGAATCTCATTGTCGGTTCCGGCGGCGGCAACGAGCTCTTTGTCGATTGTTTCCAGGGTTACATTGCCGTAGATCGAACGCTCGCGCGCGCCCAGCAGATTCAGATTTGGGCCATGGAGCACCAGGATTTTCGTCATGGGTTTCTATCTTATTCAGTGAATAGATTCAGCTTCTGCATTTTTGAGGGGCCGCAACGCGACGCAATGGGTCGCGTTCTTACGTCAAAACCGAGGCAAGAGCTTCTTGCACAACCTGCTCTCCTGGATCGTCGATGATGACCACGTCGCCAATTGCCTGGGGAATGATGAATCTCAGCATCCTGCCACTTCTTTTCTTGTCTTTGAACATCATGGCGTATACATCGTTCAGTTCGAGTCCGCTGGCCTCAGTGGGCAGCTCCAGCCGCGCCAGGCAGCTCTCGATGCGGCTTGCGGTCTGGGCGTCGCAGCGATCCAACGCCACTGCCATACGGGCAGCGGCTACAGTCCCTATGGCGACCGCCTCCCCGTGCCGCAGTGAATAGCCGCTTACCTGTTCGATGGCATGCCCAAATGTGTGTCCCAGGTTGAGAGTCGCCCTCCGCCCTTTCTCAAACGGGTCCTCTATCACCACTTCTACCTTCACCCGCACAGCGTCGGCGATCATTTGTGTCAGATTCGCCGGGCCCTGACCTTCCAGTTGGCGAAAGAGATCAGGGTCTCCCAGAATTCCGTGCTTAACGATCTCAGCCAGCCCCGACCGAAATTCGGCCGCCGGAAGTTCAGCGAGAACTTCCGGATCGATGATCACGACGACGGGCTGCTTGAACGCGCCAACAAGATTCTTGCCCTGCGGTAAATCTACGGCTGTCTTGCCGCCGACCGAGGCATCGACCATTGCCAGCAGAGATGTCGGGATCTGTACGAAAGGAGCGCCTCGCAAGTAGGTGGCTGCCGCGAATCCCGCCATATCGCCGATAACGCCGCCCCCCAGACCGACAATAGGGCTTCTCCTGTCGAGTTCCGCTGCCACAAACTGGTCGTACAGGCTGTGAACTGTCGCTAGCGTCTTGTGCTCTTCCCCTTCGGGTACGAGGCAGAGAACCGGTGTGTAGCCCTCCTTCTTGAGGCTCTCAGACACAGTATCGGCGTAATGTTCAGCGATTTCTGCATTCGAAACGATCGCAGCCTTTCCTTTAGCCACCCCTCGGTTGGAAAGGAGACGGCCCGCATTCACCAGGATGCCTTCGCCAATACAGATGTGGTAGTGCCCTTCCGGCGTGGGCACCGTGATACGGGTCATCTCAGCGATCTCATTGTTGCCCGCCAGAGTGTCTAGAACGCGCTCTGCAACGGTCTCCGGTTCGACGCCGTCGGTAGGCACTCGCAGGGGAATCCGCCCATATGCGTCGCGGCGGTTCAGGAGTAGACTCTCAATGTTGCGTCTCTTTTCTTCCCGGTCCCCGGGCAGAAGTGGGCGGTCTTCAAACGTCTCCACGCGCTCCAGGACAGTGTCAACTCCCGCGGTGAGGCAGACCACGGGGCCGCTTCCTTCCAACGTCTGCCGGTTGTCTTCGCTGACTAGCGTGCCCCCGCCGGTTGCGATGACTAGGTCGGTCTCACCGGCGAGTGTTTGACAGAGACGCGCCTCCGCTTGGCGAAACAGCTCTTCGCCTTCCTGCGCGAATATCTGGGCTATCGGCTTTCCAAATTCGGCCTCAATAAGCTCATCCATATCGACGAGCCGGCGGCCCAGACGATCGGCCATGATGCGGCCTACGGTTGTCTTGCCCGTACCCATAAAGCCGGTAATCGTAAGGTTGCAGCCGTCGGCCACAGGACTTTCCATTGGCTGCACGGCCGCTGAAGCGTGGTCGTTTTCCACTCTGTTGTCCCCAATTCAGAACAGCCTGAAGTTTCTCGTGTCCACTCGTCCGGACTGGTGCATCAACACCGCGTTCATCAGCTCAATCGCTAGGCGGGATTCCAGCGTTACTCCGGCGCGTACGCCTACGCAGGGATCGTGCCGCCCCTTTTCCAACGCAAAGTCGATCTCTTCCATATTCTTGCGTACCGATTGCTGGGTTTTGAGAATGGTCGAAGTTGGCTTGAATCCGACCCTGCATACCAGCGGTGAACCGGTCGTAACGCCGCCAATCAGCCCCCCATGGCTGTTGGCCTGGTAGCCTCTGCTACGAATGGGATCGTTATTCTCGCTGCCCTTGCGAGAGATGACCTGCACTCCGTCGCCTACCTCGCACGACTGCACAGCGTTCAACCCTCCTAGCGCCCCCATCAGCCGCACTTTGAGACTCTGATAGAGGGGCTCGCCCACCAACGACGGAGGGTTCACAGCTACAACCTCAACCGCCGCACCCAACGAATCACCTTCGATGCGTGTGCGTTTGATCAGTTCACCAGCCTCCTGCGCAAACTCGGCATCGAGCGAACGAATCTCGGCCTCGTCGAGCCTGCCCTCCACCGCCGCAACCTGTTCCGGTGTGACCGGCCGCGACTCCTCTTTCTGCCTGACGCTCTCGAAATGCTGAGCCAGGCTCAAATTCGTGCGCAGCGGTCCGACCTGTGAGATGGATGACAGCACCTCAGTGCTGAACCGTTCTTTCAGAAATATTCGGGCGATGGCCCCACCGATGACATCCGAAATCGTCGAGCGGTAACTGGAACGCCCGCCGCCGCGAATATCGATGAAGCCCTGAGACTTGTGATACTTTACCAGGTCTGTGTGGCCCGGACGTACCTCGCCGCGGGGTCCGGCAAACTGTTCGTAGTGGCGCGAGCGTTGTGACGTGGAGAGGACCAGCGCGGCGATCGGCTCGCCCGTGGCGAATCCAACTTCGTAGCTCTCGGTGGCTGAATCGCCTTCGCCGCTTATCGATACTGCGGGCCCGGACAGCAACTGGTCAATCTCGCCTTCAGCGTACAGACCGGAGAGAAGCACAACCCTGTCGGCTTCCTGACGGGGTGTGCCGTGGCGGTTACTGCCTGGACGGCGCCTGTCCAAGTACCGCTGCACCTCATCTCGACGAATGCGAAGCCCGGCAGGGCAACCGAATACAATGGTCGTTACACCGGGTCCGTGCGATTCACCCGCGCCGGCAACGGCAAAGAGAGGTCCCCCCAGAATTTCCATGCTTCAATCCCTCATTCTGAGTCCAGAGCTTTCGCCTGCCAGCCATGGCCCTTGGCACACGAAACAAATGCGCGTACCTTGTCCGGGTCCTTTCGTCCTGGTTCCACTTCTACGCCGCTACTTACATCAACGGCCCACGGCCGGACGGCCTCCACGGCCGCACCGACATTCTCCGGGGTGAGGCCGCCCGCCAAGACCAGACGAGAGCAGGTTCTCGCAATGCCGGCAGCCGCGTTCCAGTCAGCCTTCTTTCCTGTTCCCCCGTACTCATCAGGATCGTAGGCGTCGATCAGAAGTTGCGGACCGTTGTCTGGTCCCAACTCCGCGTACCATTCGGCTTCAATTTCGGCTTCGGCGGCGCTGGTTGGACGCAACGCTTTGAACCCGAACCCTTGCAGGGCCTCCAGCATCGCAGGCGGCTCTTCCCCGTGTAACTGGGCAAAGTCCAGGTTGGCGACTCTCGCCGTCTCCTTGACCCCAGCCAGCGGTTCATTCACAAAGACACCGATATAGCGGGGCGTCTTCCCGAATGGCGTGCCGCTAGCCGGGCGCGGCGTCAGCTGAGAGATGTGCTCAGCCAATGCGGAAGTGATCTCACCTGCAGCCTCAGGAGCAACGTAGCGGGGAGATTTCTTGAAAAAAATGAACCCCAGGAAATCCGCTCCAGCCCTGGCCGCGCAAAGTCCATCTTCGAAGCTGGTGATACCACAGATTTTGACGCGTGTCATCGTTAGCAATTTCCTAAAGGGCAGAAGTGCCGGCGAATGGCCTTAACCGTTTCCCGGCTGACCCCTCCAAGACCGCTTCCGGCTCCCATTGCCAATGCGGACAGCCCTCCCTGCACCGCTGCTGCCCTCCCGACACTGAGCAGAACGCCTAGCCCCAGACTGGCGGCAAAGGAAATGGCGGCGAATCAGTCCCAGGCCATGCATCACTGTCACTTGGATCCTTGCCGGCAACCGGTTTCCCAATACCGTTTCAATTGAGCCGCCGATAAAGACGGCAATCACATTGAGAACTGTACCGGTCATTGACGATGCGCTCCGAGCATTTGACGATGGTTCTCAAAACGCACTGAATCACGGCTTTCCCGCTTGAACGAACTCGTGCACAAGCGCGCCCCGCTTTTCCTGGGGCAATTTGCAAAAGCTCTCTCCCACGAGAATGGCATCGCAGCCCATATCAGCCATGCGCCTCACATCGACCGCATTGCGGATGCCGCTCTCGCCGACCAGGATAATGTCGGCAGGAATCAGTTCTCGCAACCGGGCCGTCGTTTCGATATCCACGTCGAACGTTTTCAGGTTCCGGTTATTCACACCGACGATCCGGGCCTCCGCCGCTAACGCCCGCTCCACTTCCTCCTCGTCGTGGACTTCCACCAGCGCACCCATTCCCAACTGTTTCGTCAGGCTGAGCAGTTCGCGCAGATCTGAGTCCCCCAACACGCCAACGATCAATAACAGTGCGTCCGCGCCGGCCGCTCGGGCCTCGTAAACCTGATAAGGATGATAGATGAACTCCTTGCGCAGCAGCGGTGTAGTCAGGTTCTTTGCCCGCAGGTGCTCGACTATCTCAGCCAGGTATGCAAGTCTTCCCTGGAAAAAGCGAGCGTCGGTCAAGCAGGATATTGCGGCAGCGCCGCAGGCGGCGTATGTTTCGGCGATGGCTGTCGGCGACCAGTCCTTGGCGATCAACCCCTTGGAGGGACTTGCACGCTTGACTTCGGCGATGAGGCTGGCGCCGGCCTCCGCGGTGAGTGCAGCCGCGAAATCCAGAGGAGGCTCGGCCACCAGCGCAAGCGCCTTGAGTTGAGCCAGCGGCACATCCCCCATCTGACGTGCCACCTCCTCGCGCTTCCAGGCCATGATCCTGTCCAGGACCTGCCCCTTATGCTTACTTATTTCCAACTGAGAATGTCTGGCCATTGTCTTGCTAGCTGTCGCTGAAGCTCTGCGTCTTCTCGATAAACGAATTGAGCGAGTCCTGTGCCGCGCCGCTATCGATAGATTGGGCGGCTGCGGACAGTCCGGCCTCCCAGTCACTGTTCTCGGTTGCCAGAGCGGCCGCTGCATTCAATAGTACCACATCCCGCTTGGGGCCGCGCAGTTCGCCACTGAGAATTCCCCGGGTGATGGCAGCGTTTGTAGATGCGTCTCCCCCAACCAGGTCGTCGAGCGATGCGGGCGGCATTCCGAGATCGGTTGCCGACAGTTCACTTTCCCGTACCTCACCATGGCGCAAATGGCTGATTCGGTTGGCGCCGGTGGTGGTAAGCTCGTCCACGCCGCGTCCATCGTCGGTGGTTCCATGGACGACAAATGCGGCCGTACTACCCATCTGCCCAAGGACTTTCGCCATCTGGGAAGTGAGATTGGGGCTGGGTACGCCGATAACCTGGTGCGTGGCGTTGGCAGGGTTTGTCAGCGGACCGAGGAAGTTGAAGACGGTGCGGGTCGCCAACTCCCGGCGCGGTCCGATGGCGTACTTCATTGCAGGGTGGTAGAGGGGTGCGAACAAGAAGCCGATGCCAACGGACTCAATGCATTCTTCTACCTGTTCAGGGCCAAGGTCCAGTTGGACGCCCAATTCCTCGAGCACGTCGGCGCTGCCGCATTGACTGCTCGCGGACCGGTTGCCGTGCTTGGCTACCTTTTCGCCGGCCCCGGCAACGACGAAAGCGACGGTGGTACTGATGTTGAAGGTGCCAGTCTGATCGCCGCCCGTTCCGCAAGTGTCCAGGAGGCGCTGGCCGCTTATATTCGGCCGCACCTGCACTGCGACGCGCTTCATCGCCCGTGCGCAGCCTGTAATCTCGGCTACGCTTTCACCTTTCATGCGGAGCGCCGCCAGAAACGCGCCGATCTGTGCATCAGTCGCCTCGCCGCCCATGATCTGCGTCATGGCCGCGTCGGCTGTGTCTGCGTTGAGGTCTTGCCCTGCGAAAACGGATTCCAATGCTTCAAGTAGTGGTGACGCCATGAGTATCTCTCCTGTCAATTCCAACGGCTACAGTTTTTCTTCACCCAGTCAATCCTGACCAACTGGCTGTAGTTGCCGGTAGCTTCAGTGCCAGCTACCGACTGCTGGTAAGGAACTCAATTTCGCCTGCCAGCAAATCGCTGTCTCCCTTTCCCAGCGGAGACAGACCCCACAACGTCGCTGAGCGGTGCAATGCAACCGTAATTGCGCTGTTGAGAAAGGATAGGTACTGAGTACTTTCCGCATCCGGACTTGTGTCGGAAACTGGCGGTACGGCCCTTTGTCGAATGCCATCCAGCAAATAGGTTACGGCCTGAAAGCTGAGCAGCCGCAAGTAAATGTCGACTCGATCAGGTAAGCTGGGATCGCTGTTTGTATGGGAATAGTGCCGCCGCCACTCATCGCGGCCTTCTTCGGACCATTCCTCACCACCAAAAAGCAGAAAGCGGGCTATCTCCTGGGCCGGGTCGCCCAAACCAAAGAACTCCCAATCGACCAGCAAGATCTGGCCTTTGTGAATCAGAGCATTGTCGGCCGTCAAGTCGCCATGGATCGGTGAAGGGGCAGTCTCTCCGAACAGGGGCAGCGCCGTATCCATTTGCCGGTGCACGGCCGCCCAAAGCGTGGAGAGTTGCTCTGACAACACAGGCGCCGGAGCAGCAGATGTCCACTCGCGCAGTGGGGCCTCACCCGCCTGCCATATCTGCCAGAATGTAAGCAGATTGAATGGGTGTGGGCTGAACCGCTGCACGTTGTAACTGTCGGCGCAGTGGACCCGGGCCACCGCGTCTGCGTGAGCCATGCGATGACGAGGGTCTGCAACTGTTAGTGACTCACCATCGGCCCAGCGGTAAACCAAAATTTGACGCGGCAATCCGTGGGGATATCGATCATACCAAAGCGGCTCCGGCGCCAGACCGGCGCCTGCAAACTGCTCCTGGCCGCTGAACTGGCGCCTGCAACGAGCCTGGCCGGCGTCTGTGAACATTTTGAATACGGCATCGGTGCCGTTCCCGCAGTGAACACGCCAGAGCAGATTGTCGCGCCCCTGCCAATGACTCTTGATGGCCACCTCCAGATTGCGAAAGTTGCTGGAGGGGGAGCTGGTCAGATAACCTTGTACGGCCTGCGTCCACGCACTCATTCCATTCGCACCGGTCAAACATTCAGAAAGTTTCGCAACAGGTCGTGCCCATACTGCGTCAGAATGCTTTCCGGATGAAATTGCACACCGAAAATTGGCTTGGACCTGTGCTGCACACCCATCAACTCACCCTCGACTGTATGGGCTGTGGCTTCCAACTCTGCCGGCAGCGGCTCCTCCACGATCAGACTATGGTATCGGGTGGCTGTAAATGGGCTTGGAATCCCTTGAAAGAGGGTTGTTCCCTTGTGATGAATCGGGCTGACCTTGCCGTGCATCAAACGCGGGGCCCGTTCAACACTGCCGCCATGAACGTGGCCGATGCACTGCTGACCGAGACAGACGCCAAGTATTGGCGTGCGGTCGCCCATATGGCGGATTACGTCGTTGCTGACGCCGCTGTCCTGTTTCGGTGTGCCCGGGCCTGGGCTGATTATGATGTGGTTTGGCCGTTTCTCTATCAGTTCCCCGATGTCGATGGCATCGTTGCGCCATACCTGAATGCGATTGGCCTCCTCGCCGCCGGACAAAGGGGTATCATTGACGATTTCACCCAGGAACTGAACCAGATTGTATGTGAAGCTATCATAATTGTCGATGACGGCGATCATTGCTCCGCTCCTTTCTCCCGATTCCCGATCTATGCCTTTGCGAGCCTCTTTTGCCGGCGCTCATTCGCGCGGCGAATACGATTCCACACGCCGGTCAGCCCCATCGCCTTCTTCATTTCCATGAGAGTTTCCCGGGCCTCTTCCTGTGCCCGCTGCGTGCCTTCATAGATTAGCTGGTCGGTGAAGCCGGTCTGTTCGGCGTAGTAAGCTCGCCGTTCACGGATCGGTTCGAGGAAGTTCTCCAGGGCGTTGTAGAGTTTCGTCTTCACTTCCACGTCGCCGACAGCGCCTTCTCGGTATCGACTCTTCAGATCTTCCACCTCTTCCTTGTTGGGGTTGAAAGTGTCATGATAGCTGAAGACCGGGTTGCCTTCGACCGTGCCGGGAATGTCGGCGCGAATGCGATTGGGGTCCGTATACATGCTCATAACCCCTTTTCTGACCGTGGCCGAGTCGTCGCTAAGTAGGATTGCGTTGCCCAGACTCTTGCTCATCTTGGCCTGGCCGTCAGTGCCAACGAGTGTGCCGCCGACGATATATGCGTCCGGCAAAGGAAAGACTTCGGAGTAGGCATTGTTGAAGCGGCGCGCAATCTGTCGGCTGATCTCAATGTGGGACTCGTTGTCTTTGCCTACCGGTACCATATGCGCGCGCGGCATCAGAATGTCCGCCGCCTGCAGAACAGGGTACCCAAGCAGGCTGTATGGCATCTGCTCCATTTCGGCCGCCGCGGCCATATCCTTTATCGTGGGCAGCTGTTGCAAACGCTCCACCGTCACCATGCCGCTGAGAATAAGGTGCATCTCATAGATCTCATGGACGGCCGACTGCAGATAGAACGATGTCTTGGCCGGGTCGATGCCGATTGCGAGGTGATCGAGAACGATCTCCCGAGCATTTTCCCCGATCTGTGCTATGTCCTCTTTGGATGGCTTCGTAGTCAGCATGTGAAGATCGGCGATGATGAAGAAGCAATCATAGTCCTCTTGGAACGCCAACCTGTGCTGTAAGCTGCCCACGTAGTGGCCGACGTGCAGTTTGCCCGTCGGACGGTCGCCGGTGAGAATCCGCCTCTTCTCTGTCATTTCTCCCTCCCGTGTTCTAGGAATGATCTCTTGGGAACTGGCTTTAGCATTTTCTTAGTCGTCGAAGCCCTCTTCGGCCCGCTGAACCGCGGCGGAGAGTGCCTTGGCCTTGTTCAGCGTCTCCTCCCACTCATATGTGGGATCGCTGTCCGCGACAATTCCGCCGCCCGCCTGCAGGTGGCAAGTCTTGCCCTGCATCACGATCGTGCGGATGGCGATGCAGGTGTCCATCGTGCCGTCGTAGTCGATGTAACCGACCGCGCCGGCGTACAGCCCGCGCCGCAGTCCCTCCAGCTCTTCGATGATCTCCATGGCCCGCACTTTCGGCGCCCCGCTGACTGTCCCTGCCGGAAAGGTCGCCTTAAGCAGGCTGATGGCGTCGTGGCCGGATGCCAGCTCCCCTTGTACATCGCTGACAATGTGCATGACATGGCTGTAGCGTTCGATAACCATCATTTCCGGCACTTTGACTGTCCCATACTCGCACACGCGCCCCAGATCGTTTCGACCCAGGTCGACCAGCATCACGTGCTCTGCCCTCTCCTTGGGATCGTTCAACAGACCTTCTGCCAAAGCGTCGTCTTCGGCAGCGCTTTCGCCGCGCCAGCGCGTCCCGGCGATCGGGTGAAGGTAAGCGCGGCCGTCTTCCAGTCTGACGTGCATCTCCGGGCTTGAACCGATGATCCTCAACGGCTCGTCAGTTCCGGAAGTCTCTTCCAATCCGGCTACACAGTTGAACTCCAGGAAGTACATATAGGGAGATGGGTTCAGCATGCGCAGCACGCGGTAGATCGCGAACGGCTCCGCGTCCGTTGGCCGGCTGAGGCGCTGGCTGGGAACCACCTGAAATATATCGCCGGCCGCAATATACTCCTTTGCCTGGCGCACAATTTCTTCATACTCCTCTTTGGTGAAATTGCTGCGCCATTCGGCATCGCCATTAACCGGGGCATTCACAGGCGGAGAAAGAGGCTGGCGCAGGTCGCTGACGATCTCGTCGATGCGGGCAACTGCATCGGCGTAGGCCGCATCAATCTGCTCACTGGAATCCAGACCTTGTCCCGGCGTCTGCATGTTGGCAATGACCAGCAGCTTATGCTGCACGTGGTCAAAGACGACGAGGTTGTCGCTGAAAAGCAGCAGCATGTCGGGAATGTCCAGCTTCCTCTTAGCCGTTTCGGGAAGGCGCTCGACAAAACGCACCGTGTCGTAACCAAAATAGCCGACCGCGCCTCCCGAGAAGCGGGGCAGGCCCGGGATTTCTACAGGGCAACGCTCCGCCAGCAAGCTCCGCACAGCCTCGAACGGGTCTCCTTTCCGGCGTTCCAACTCGGCGCCGTCCGCCCCTCCGATCACCAACTGATCGCCCTGTGCACACAGGGTCAGCGGCGGGCGAACGCCTAGAAAGCTGTACCTGCCTACCTGCTCCCCTTTCACCACCGATTCGAGTAGAAAGGATGGGCCGCCGTTCCTCAACTTCAGATATACAGAAACCGGAGTCTCCAGGTCGGCCGGCAGTTCCCGGAACACCGGAATCGTATTGCCGGTGGCCGCTAACTCCCGTACTTCATCCAGTGATGGTCGATAGGTTGCCATGTTCGCTCTCTCCTTACTTCGAAGCCCGGCCCCGGATTCATGCCGAACAAAAAACCTCGTCTCCGACTGCAGCAAAAAACCGCTGCTAACGGGGACGAGGCCAGTTTTGACGCCCGCGGTACCACCCTGTTTAGACCGGCGATGGATGGGCAACAAAAAATCCCTCGCATGAAACGCAAGGGATGCCTGCACCAGTCTCACTCATCGCGGTCAGAAGGCTCTGCATAAATACGGACCTGCCTGAGCCGCGGCGCCCTGATAACGGTGGCGTCTCCGGGAGAGGCTAGTGGGTGGTACCGCTGCTGTTCAGGCAGGCACATCTGCCCTGTACTACAAGCGTCCACTGTTCGCCTTCCGACTCCCCGGTCCATTCACACTCTGCGCTGCTATCCCGTTTCCACCGGGTCCGGGACTCTCTGGAACCAGCCTTGAGTGCTACTATTCCGGTTCACGGTCATTTCAATTCAGTTGTTGGAACCGACTATACCTTAACAGTTTCAGCCTGTCAATTTCTGCTCAGGGCAGGTGTACATCCCAGATTCTTGTAAGGTCGTTGTCTGAATCAGGATTTGCATGATAAAGGGCGAGGAGAGAGTGGAGAGGAGTGAGGCGTGAGTGGCGTGGGGCGGAGCGTGGAGGGGGGAGCGCCGAAGGAATTTGACGCAATTTGACGCATTTTGACACCATATTTCGCCTTTTTTGGGGAATCACCCGTTCTTCTCGACGGCTCGACAGCGAAAAAGCTGAATGGTGTTGTCAGGTTTTGAATTGCAAAAAGCTAAGGAGCAGGCATCTGGACGAGGGAGACGCCAGCCTCCTGCAGAAAGCGGCGGCTGTTTTCGTCCGGGTAGGGGCCGGCGTAGACGACCCTTGTCACACCGGCGTTGATGATCATCTTGGCGCAGGTAATGCACGGCTGGTGGGTCACATAGATCATGCTGCCTGCAGTACCCACCCCGTGGAGCGCGGCCTGTATGATTGCGTTCTGTTCGGCGTGGAGTGGCCGTACGCAGTGCCCGTCGATAATCAGATGGCCCACGTCGTCGCAGTGGGGCAGGCCGGTTGGCGCACCGTTGTAGCCGGTAGCCAGTATGCGCCTGTCGCGGACGATTACCGCGCCCACATGGGCTCGATCGCATGTGCTGCGCGCGGCCACGGTAAATGCAATCTGGAGGAAGTACTCATCCCATGAAGGGCGATGAGACTGAGGAGAAGTCATGCGCAGCGCGATTCGACAATGCCCGAGCCGGATCAGTCCAGTCGGCGAGTTGATTCTATCGGAATCTTCACCTGTCCATTGCGCGCCGGGTCGGGGGCCGGCTGGAGCGGTTTGCTCGGCTTCGCTTCTTCGCTCTTGGCATGCGAGTCATGGAGAAGGTCCGCCAGGATTCGGCGGGTATCTTCTTCGGTCGGTGATGCCAGAAGGACTGTTTCCTGAACAGTGCGTTCTCTACTGAAACGACCGCGCTTGGGAATGAGAATCTCGTGTTCTATCGCAAGGCAAGTCTGTGCATTTCTCCCATAGCTGACTGTGCCGTAGCGAATACTGCGGACCGACTTGGGAAAGAAGAAGACGTACCACATCCCGACATCCTTTTCGGGCCACTCCGCCAGGAGAAAGCGTTTCGGCTGCACGAGGCAGATCACTGCGTGTTCACGTGTCGCGAATGTGCGGAAATAGCCTTGCAACCAGGTAAATCGTTCGTTCTTTTCTTCGACCGTGAAGTAGCCGCTGGCGTGGATGGGCACACTGTCCTTAGGGGCCAGGGGTTGTGGCGTAACGGAAGGGGTCGGCGATTCGACAAACTGTACGTAGTCGCGGCTGCGCCAGTGGCGCCGAAGCCAAATGAAAGATGCAAATAGTACAAGGCAGAGCCCTGTCGTGAAAAAGTGTCCGGGAACGAAATGGAAAGCCCCGAGCGCGCCAACGAGCAGAAGAAGGCCGTCAATCCAGCGGACGACCGGCGCACCTGCCAGCATCATGCGGTCAAGGTGATAGATCAGACGGGACACGATTTTGTCAGTGCCTGCAGTGGTTGATTGGGCTGGATGAGCGATCTATGTGAGAAGACCCCGCCCTACGGGACGAGGCCAAGCAACATCAAGGACATGCTCGTTGTGTTGAGGGCAGGACGCACGTGTCAAGCAGGGGCGGGCAAAGTCCCTCCACTCAAGTCCAACCCCTGATCGCGGCTATCCTCCTCATGAGGCTGTTCGCTGCCGTCCCTTTCGGAAGTAGGCGTGCCGCTGGTCTGCCTCGTCTCAACGTCGTCAAGCGATTGGAACGGGTCTTCGCCGCGCATGATCGCCTGAAATTCAGGGGCATGAAGAGTTTCATGCTCCAGCAGAGCCGCCGCCACCGCATCAAGGCGGTCCTCATAGGATGTCAGGATTTCATGGCAGCGGCTGTGGGCCTCGTCAACTAATTCACGAACCTCTTCGTCGATCTCCTGTGCAACTTTATCGCTGTAATTGCGCGTCTCGGCAATGCCCCTGCCCAGAAAGACCATCTCTTCGCGTTCACCGTATTGGACCGGTCCAAGATTGTCGCTCATGCCCCACTGCGTGATCATCATACGGGCCATGTTGGTCACGCGCTCCAGGTCGTTGCTGGCCCCTGTGGTGACGTCCTCGAAGCGAATCTCCTCCGCCACCCGTCCGCCCAGGAGCGCAGCCAACTCATCGCGGTACTTGTCTCTTGTACTCAGGTTGGACTCTTCCTCCGGCAATGGCATCGTATATCCGCCTGCCATCCCCCTGGGAACTATGGTCACCTTATGGACAGGGTCATGCTTGGGAAGTACGTGCATTGCCACTGCGTGACCAGCCTCATGGTAGGAGATAATCTCCTTTTCCTTTGGAGACATGACGCGGCTGCGCCGCTCAGGGCCGGCAATGACCCGCTCTATCGCTTCCTGAAACTCGGCGAGACCGATTGAACGTCGATTGCGTCGGGCCGCCAAAATCGCTGCCTCATTCACCAGGTTCTCAATGTCGGCGCCGACGAACCCGGGCGTCTGCTTGGCGACGACTTCCAGATCGATGTCCGTTGCCAAGGGCTTACCTTTCACGTGGACATCCAGGATCTGCTGCCGACCCTTTACGTCGGGCGAATCCATTATGACCTGCCGGTCGAAGCGCCCAGGCCTCAACAGCGCAGGATCTAGTATATCCGGTCTGTTGGTCGCGGCGATGATAATGATGTTGACGTCGGTATCAAAGCCGTCCATCTCGACCAGGATCTGGTTGAGAGTTTGCTCGCGTTCGTCGTGGGAACCACCCAGACCCGCGCCTCGGTGGCGGCCGACTGCGTCGATCTCGTCAATGAAAATGATGCAGGGAGAATTCTTCTTGGCCTGTTCGAACAGATCCCGCACGCGGCTCGCTCCGACGCCAACAAACATTTCTACGAACTCGGAGCCGCTTATGTTGAAAAATGGAACTCCCGCTTCACCCGATACCGCCTTCGCCATCAGCGTTTTGCCGGTCCCGGGCGGTCCGACGAGAAGTACACCCTTGGGAATGCGAGCGCCGAGAGAAGCAAATTTCTGCGGCTCTTTCAGGAATTCAACCACCTCCGAAAGGTCCTGTCTGGCCTCTTCATTGCCCGCCACGTCACCGAAGTTGACTGTCGGCTTGTCACCCGTAAACATGCGCGCCTTGCTCTTGCTGAAACTGAAGGCCTGGTTGCCGGCGCCCTGGGCCTGCCGCAATATGAAGATGAAAAATACTGCGATCAGCAATATGGGCAATAGGGCCAACAGTATGCCGCCGTACACCTCCCACCCGCTTGGTGCTTCAATCTGGACATTAATAGCCGAAAGCTGGTCCTCGGTTACGCCTAGATTCTCCAGGGTCTCGATCAGGCCGATGCCGGTCTCTTTACGCGAACCAATCACCTTGCCGCCCGTATAGGCGAATACTTCGTCACCATCTACACGGATTTCCTGAACGTTGCCGCCTCGCACCAGGGACGCGACTTCAGCGATGGAAACCGATGCAGAGATATTGTTGCCTTGGTTACTCAGGACAATATAGAGAAACG
This sequence comes from Caldilineaceae bacterium SB0664_bin_27, assembly GCA_009838625.1. Taxonomy (GTDB): domain Bacteria; phylum Chloroflexota; class Anaerolineae; order Caldilineales; family Caldilineaceae; genus Bin5. The sequence goes on along the minus strand of VXRG01000109.1, from coordinate 20,136 downwards.
CGCCGAGAGCTACCACCAAGAGGAAGTAGATCATGCCGTTGCGAATTCGTTTGGAATCCATAGCTCCTCGTACAGTCCACGGGGTAATAGCTCACAGCCCGAGCGACTCAATGGGTCTCGACCTGCGTTTCGGGCCCTGCACTACCCGCGGGAAGTCTAGCATAGGCACATCACAGCGTCAAATAGTTCAGAATCGGGCTGCTTCTCCTTGAAGAAGACAAATCTTCAACCTTTTTGCACTTCTATTCTGCTGCAGAAGCGCTTTAGATGCAGTAAGGCCCCATCCACCTTTCAGGCTGGTTGGAGGATCAGATGCGTAATCTCAGGCCGGCAGTTGAAGCGGAAGGGGAGAGGCCAAACGCCCAGACCCCGGTTGGTATAGAGCTGGTGATTTCCCACACGATAGTGGCCGATGGGGTATCTTGTTGCCATGTGCGGCAGAAGCGGTGCGCGCGTCGCCAGTCCCAGGCCGTCGGGCTGCGTTGATGGCAGCCGGACCTGTCCACCGTGGCTGTGCCCGCTTAGCTGCAGTGCAACAGGCACTTCTTGGCTGCGAATGGTATCGATGTAGTCGGGTTCGTGACAGAGGAGCAGATTCGTATAGTCTGACGGTGAACCAGCCAGGGCAGCCTGCGGGCGGGGATGACCGGACCAGGCGTCGTCCAGGCCGGCGATCGTGAGGCCGGGGGCAGCTTCGACGTTCTGATTGACCAGAATTGTGACAGGCGTTTCGGCCAAGGCGGCCCGCACGGCTTCGCGGTCCGTCCACAGATCGTGGTTGCCGTACACCGCGAAGGCGGGAGGCTCCAGCATCCGCAATGGCTCGATCAGGCCGGCGGCAAAGCGGGCCTCGTGGCCGACGAAGTCGCCGGTAAGCGCGACGATGTCGGGCTGCAACTGGTTGACGCGGGTGACCGCGGCCAGCAATTCGTCGGCGGAAGTGAAGCGGCTGTGGTGGATGTCGGAAATCTGGGCAATACTGAAGCCGGCCAGTCTTTCGGCCAGGCCCGGGAGTGTGATCGTGATCTTTCTCAATTCCACCCAAGCGGGCTCAAGCTTTCCAACGTATCCCAGACCGGCAGCGCCGGTTACGGCCGCGGCGCCTGCCAGCTGCAGCAAACGGCGCCGGGTCAATGCAAGTTTCGACATTCCCTGTTGAGCAGGCAGGATCGAATGGCGGCCTTAGGGGACCTAACCCTTGATGCCTGATACGACAATGCCTTGAATGTAGTAACGTTGTGCGAAGAAAAAGAGCAAGAGGGGCGGGACCATGGCCACGACCGAGGCAGCCATCATCAGATTCCAAAGCGGCCTGGCCGCGGGACTGGCGTTGTTCTTGAAGAAATGCAACCCGATTGCGACGGTGTACTTGTCCATCGAGCTGATATAGATAAGAGGCCCCATGAAATCGTTCCAACTGGCCATGAAGGAAAATATTGCCACGGCCCCGAGAGCGGGTTTGATCATCGGCAGTATGATGCGCCAGTACACTCCCAGCCAACTGCAACCGTCAATGCGGGCGGCATCGTCATAGTCCGGGGGGATGCTGTTGATGAACTGTCGCAGAAGGAAGATGAAGAATGCGCCGCCCCCGAACCAAACGGGAAGCACCAGAGGCCAGTACGTGTCCAGTGTCTGGAGCGACTTGAAGATGAAGTAGAGGGGGATCATGGTTACGTGGCCGGGTACCATCATCGTTGCAAGCATTATGATGAACAGTACATTTCGCCCCGGAAAACGCAGACGGGCAAAACCATATGCGGCCAATGACGCGGTAAGCAGCCGCCCAACCATAACCCATGCCGTGACATAGGCTGTGTTCCAGACAAAGCCCATAAAGCTCCAACCCTGTCCGGCGCGTGATCCCTCCGCGTCAGGACGGTTTCCGGTCAGAACAATGGCGTAGTTCTGCCATAGAGGCTCTTCGGGGATCCACGTTGGTGGGATCTGGAAGATCTCCCAGTCCGGCTTCAGGGAAGCAGAGACCATCCAGAAAAAGGGAATCAGCACGGCAAATCCACCGACTATCAGTACAAGGTGGATCAGCAACTTGGAGATGGCGCGCACTCTCCTTGCTATCGTGTTCTGCCGCCTGGCCGCGGCCAGAGCGGGCGCAGGGCGGTCGAACGTTGACTCAGTCATTATGCGAGTTCCCCAGTCATCTGATCTGCCCTTCATAGTGGACCCAACGGCCCGAACTCCGAAAGGCGACCAGCGTCAGCACCAGGATGATCACGGCCAGCATCCAGGCAAGGGCCGATGCGTACCCCATCTTCAGAAACTGGAACGCGTTCAGATATATGCCCAGTACAAAGAAGTAGGTGGCGTTCGCAGGGCCTCCCTTGGTCATAATAAAGGCGCTCGTGAAGACCTGGAACGAACCTATGATGCCCATGACAAGATTGAAGAAGATCACAGGCGAGATCATCGGCAGAGTGACGAAATAGAGTTTGGGCCAGGCGCCGGCGCCGTCGATCATGGCTGCGTCATATAGTTCAGTCGGTACGCCCTGCAATGCGGCCAAATAGAGCACCATTCCACCGCCAACGCCCCAAATGCTCATGATTATGAAGGCCGGCAGCGCCCACTGACGATCAAACAGCCACGCAGGCCCCGGGATGCCGACCATAGCCAGTATGCGGTTGATGACGCCTGCCTCCGGGTTAAGGAGCAGGAGCCACATCATCGCTACAGCCGCTCCGGAAACGACTGCCGGCGTATAGAAGACTGTACGGTAGTAGGAGAGGCCCGCTACATCCTGATTGAGTAGCAAGGCGAGGCCAAGGCCCAGGACAAGGCCAAGGCTCACCGCGCCCACAGAGTAGATAGCTGTTACCTTCAGGCTGTGCCAAACAAGGGGATCATTGAACAGCATCTTGTCCCAGTTCTTGAACCCCACCCACTTGGGAGTCGTAAGAACATCGAATTTGGTGAAGCTGAGGTATAGGGAAGTGAGGAGCGGCCCCAACTCAAAAACCAGGAAACCGAGCAGCCAGGGAGCGATTGCCAGGTATCCGGCCAGCGCCTCGCGGCGGGCGAGGCGGCCCATGCGAAAGCGCCCTGCAGCGACTTCGCCGCCTTGGCTCTGCGCGTTGATTGTGTTCATTGTCAGGCCCTGCCATTACACTATTGCCAACTTGCCAGCATCAGGTAACCGGCCTGCTCCTGCCGTCGCCGCCACTCCGACTTTACTCGAGGTCGATGCGGTATAACGGCTCCAATCCGGCTGCAATCCGGTCCACGTTATCGGCGGCGCACTGCGCCCGTTTTCGGGATGTTCCGTCTGTGACACCAGCGGTATGCGGGGTAGCGATGACGTTCGGCAGTCCGAAGAAAGGTGAACTTATGTCCGGGGGTTCCTGGCTGTAGGCGTCGATGCCGGCGCCGCCCAAATTGCCCGCTAGCAGTGCCTCTGTCAGCGCATCCTCATCGATCAACGCGCCGCGGGCAACGTTGATAATATGAGCAGTCCGTTTCATGAGGCCCAACATGCGGGCGTCGATGATATGATGCGTTTCACTATTCAGGTGCAAGTGAAGCGAGAGAACATCCGATTCCGACACAACTCTCTCTAGGTCGTCGGGCGTTCCCACAAAAGAGAGGCCGAACTCTTGACGTTCCGATTCGCTGACATCTCGAATATCGATGGCCGCGATTTTCATTCCGAAAGGCCGCGCACGGCGAGCCAACTCGATTCCGCTGGCGCCAAAGCCGACGATGCCCAGTTGCAACCCCTCCAGTTCGAATCCGACCGGTTCGTATAGCTCACCTTCGTCCAACCGCGCCCGCGCCTCCGGATAGCGGCGGGTCAGCATCAAAATGTACATCATTGCGCATTCGGCCAAGGCCACAGCGCTAAAAGCCCCGGGACAGTTCGCTACCGGCATTCCCTTGGATTTCCAGTAATCCAGGTCGAAATGATCGAACCCGGTACCCAGGATCTGCCAAAGGCGGGCATCGGTGGCGGCGTCGACCATCTCCCTCGTTCCGGCCGAGCCGCCGTGGTCAATGACCGCGTCCATTCCCTTGAACTGGGGCGCCAGCGGTTGATCGTAGTCCAGGACGTGCATGTTGTGGTTGCGGCTGACAGCCTTTACCACGTCCATACCCCACGGGTCGAACATGGAAACTTTCACAGGGTGGGGTAGAAAAATAACGTTCAGTCGGTTGGTCATCAGGTCACCTGGCAGTGAAGGCAGGCCGTCGGCCTTGCCCCGTCTGGATGATAATCGGTTCGAGTACTACAGTGTCGTATAGCCGCCGTCGGCCACGAGTACCGAACCGGTTACAAATGACGCTTCGTCGCTGGCCAGAAACAGTACGGCCTTGGCGATCTCTCCTGGCGCGGCGAAGCGCTTCATCAAATTGGCGTCCCGGTAGGGCGCCAGTTTTTCTTCAGGTATCGTCTCCGTCAGCGGCGTATTCATCGAGCCGGGACAGACGGCATTCACGCGAATGTTGTCAGCTGCGTGGTCGACGGCCATGGACCGGACGAGTCCAATCACCCCGTGCTTGCTCGCGTTGTATGAGGCCTGCAGCCCGTTGCCCACCAGGCCCGAAAGTGAAGAGACGCAAATTATGTTGCCTCCGCCCTGTTGCCGCATCTGCGCAACCGCGTATTTGGAACACAGAAACATACTCTTCAAGTTTGTATCGACGACGAAGTCCCACTCATCTTCACTGGTGTCGACAACGTCTTTGTTGATCTGAACGCCTACGTTGTTGACCAGGATATCCAGCCGGCCGTACTCGTCCACCGCGACGCGAGTCAGGCGTTCCGCATCCTTCCCTTGTCGCACGTCCATCTGCACAAGAACGGCCTCACCACCCTGGTTCTCAATGCGGCTCACAGTCTCCCGGCCTTCCTCCTCCTTTATCTCCCCGACCACGATTCTGGCGCCCTCTGATGCGAACAACGATGCAACTGCCTGTCCCAGGCCCATGCCTGCGCCGGTGATGGCCGCTACTTTGCCCTGCAGACGATTTGCCATCTGAACTGCACCTTGGTCAATACGGCAGGAGACCGCCGCTAACGTTATAGGTCTGGCCGGTCATATAGGAAGCGTCGGCGGAGGCCAGAAACGCCACCAGGTTGGCGACGTCTTCGGGCTGCTGGATGCGGCCCAGCGGCACGCCGGCCACAGCCTGCGCCTTTATTGAGCCAACAGGCGCCCCTTGGCGTGCGGCGGTCTCGCGGTCGATCAGGTCCCACATTGGTGTGTCAACAATGCCTGCACATACGCAGTTCACGAGGATACCGTGGTCTGAAAGCTCCAGCCCCATCTGTTTTGTTAGCGCAACCACGGCATGCTTGCTGGCGGCATAGGCCCCCAAAGGCATATTCTTGCCCGGCGCGATCTTACCCGCCCCAGATGCGTTGTTGATGATGCGCCCACCGCCGCCCTGTTCTATCATTTGGTGCGCGGCGGCTTGGGAGCAGAGCAGGACGCTCTTGGCATTTACGTTCATCAGGGCATCCCACATCTCTTCGTCAGTCTCCAGTAGAGGCGCGATCGCGCCGATTCCTGCGTTGTTCACGAGGATACGAAGGCTACCCAGCTGGTCGCTGGTCTGGGACACCATCTGCTGCACTGCTTCTTTGCGGGTCACGTCAACCTGGAGCGGCAGGGCCCGACAGCCAAGTGCCCTAACCTCGTCAGCGACCTGATCAGCCGTCTCGCCGTCCAGGTCGGCGACCGCCACCTGGCAGCCTTCCTGCGCAAGGCGCAAGGCTATGGCACGTCCGATGCCCCGGCCAGCCCCGGTGACAATGGCAACCTGGCCTTCCAAATCATAACGCGGCATTGACTATCTCCGGCGGCTATCCCAAACAAAAAAGAGCCTCAATGCTCGCCATCCTTTGTCTCGTACGGCACCTGCATCAGCTCCAGGATGTAGCCGTCAGGGTCCTCAAAGAAAACAACATGGACAACAGCCCAACCCAGGTCGAAACTGACAGGCTCCGAAACGAATTTGACGCCTTCTTCACTGAGCTCTCTGTAAGCGTCAGCCATGTTGGGCACGCCAAAGCAGATGTGGGAGTGGCCCACATCTCCCAGTTTTCCATCAGAAACCTTACCCTGCGGCTGTACATACTCCTGTAAGTCCAGCAGCATCCCGGGAGATTCCGGCGCCTGCAGCCGCACGACCTGCATGACCACTTCATCCTTTCCGGCCATCTTGGAGATGGTCTCGCCTTCGAGCCGGTGACGTTCGACCTCCTCCATGCCCAGCAGGTCCCGATAGAATGCAAGCGACCGTTCCATGTCGCTCACCGTTACCGAAACATGGTCCATCACGTTTACAGAACTGATCACAGTTCACTCCTTCTCGGTTCAGGGTGTTTCCAGTGCATCCAATTCCGCCAAACGCCGTATCCAACGCTGGTGGCGGGCACCGTCGATGGAACGCCAGTATGGGCCGTACATGGGGCGGCCCGTCTGCGCGAAGAACTTCTGGTTTCCCCGCATCTGTTGCTGAATCGCGGCTGAGGCTTCCGGCGTCTCCGGGTCTTCATAGTAGACCACCACGCCCTGCCGCCTGCCGTTGCCGCCGCCGAACGCCGCGTGCCAGAGGGCTACGTTGAAAACCAGGACGTCGCCCGGTTGTGATTCGAACGTGTACGACGGCACCTCTGACTGGGCAAGGTTGTAAGCATTTTCGGGATCGCGGCTGATCTGGCTGTGGAAGGGATCGCGGTGAGATCCGGGGATTACGCGCAGGGCTCCGTTACTCCCGTCCAGGGGGTCCGGGTAGATGCAGAACTTGACTGCCGTGTAAGCCAGCGAACTCGTATCCGGGTGCCAAAGCGTATCGTCCACATGATAGTTGCCGTCTACGGCAATGGCCAGCACATCTTTGCCCAATAGTTGCTCGGCTACGTCAGCGAAGCGGGGATCATCGGCCAAACCGGCGATAAAAGGTGACTTCTCCTCCATCAGTGAGGCATAGTGGCGGCTCTTGCCGTCGTGTTTGCCCCCTTCAATCCACGAATCCAGCCCTGTATTGAATTCGCGGCTGTACAGCTCCATCTCTTCTCTCGAAAGAAGCCCGCGGAAGACCAGGAATCCGAAGTCGTTAAACAGGTTGAGTTGCTGTTGCGACAGTTTCATTCCAACCCTTTCGTAGAGGTAGTTGCCGCTTACACACAGCTGGACAAACAAAAGGCGAAGAAATCGAAGTCGCGCTTACAAGGGGTTTTTTGCGCAACTCGATCAAACCTGTGGCGCTCTATTGCGGGATAATCGAAGGGAGTCCGCAATGAGCCGGAGTATAGCATCCCGATTCGCGGCCCGTCAAGCAAAGTTTTCGTGAAGGGATGCCTGCCGCTGCGTCCTTAGGATGTTATCATTTACCCGGATAACTGGCTCGGAGTCATGCCGGAGGGAGGCCGCGACTTCCCCGACCTTCAGGCAGTATCCCACACAGATCAGTGTTCATACTCTTCCATCAACTCGACAAGATTTCCGTCGGGGTCGTAGCAGAAGCAGACGCTGACGGAGCCCTCTGTCAGCTCGAAGTTTACCGGCCCCGAGATGAACTCAACGCCGGCTTCGGTCAATGATTTCACTGCTGCCGGCAGATCCTCCACGGTCAGAGCGAAGTGGCAGGAGCCGACCGAACCCATTGGTGTTATGTGCTTACTCCCTGGCGGTGCAAAGTACTCAAGCAGGTCGATCAGAATCTTCGGCGTATCCGCGGCCGCCAGGCGCGTTGACTGTGCGCGTGAACCTTGCAGTCCACCGGCCAGGTCGCACTTCTCACCTTCCAGCTGGTGCTGCTCGACTTGCCGCAGTCCCAGTTTACCGACATAAAAATCCAGGGCCCGCTCCGTGTCGCTGACCGTGATGGCAACGTGATCAAATGCTTTGACTCTCATGGCTCTCCTCTCCTTCCCGTGGCATCCGGGGTGATGAATCCGCGTTACGCAAAGTTGCCGCTTGCCCGGCGCAAATACCTGGCCGCGCCTTCTCGGAGCTGCCGGTCAGAGGGCTGGATTGCCGTCGCCCCTCCATCCACCATGAGAACGGCCGCGGTGATATACGAGGCCTCATCACTGGCAAGAAACAGGATCGCATTGGCCACCTCCTCCGGCTCCGCGAAGCGGGAAAACATGGTCATGGCGGCGTAGGAAGCGACATTTTCCGCTGGCGTACGCGCCATCATCGGCGTGTTCATCCCCGTGGGGCAGACGACGTTGGCGCGAATGCCGTCTTCGCCGCAATCCTGGGCCAGGCAACGCGCCAGACCAATGAGACCGTGCTTGGATGTGTTATAATCCGCCTGCATTTCGTTCGCCACCACGCCGGACATGGACGACACAAAGACGACACTGCCGCCTCCCTGACTCCGCATCGGGGGGATTACGTATTTCGAACACAGAAACGGCCCCTTGAGATTCACCCGCATTACCCGGTCCCACTCTTCTTCATCGATCTCGGCGATATGTTTGCCGCTGCCAAACGTAGCTGCGTTGTTCACCAGGATGTCGATGCGGCCATATTCGGACAAAGTGTCCGCCGCCATCCGTTCAGCATCGTGGGAAACGCTGACGTCGACGACAACTGCCGTCGCCTCGCCGCCGCCTGAGGTAATAGCCTCAACCGTGTCTTGGGCCGTTTCCCTGTTCAAGTCAGCGACGACAACCTTGGCCCCTTCCGCCGCAAACCTTAGCGCGGTCGACCGGCCCAGGCCCTGACCGGCTCCGGTTACAATTGCGACTTTCCCTTGCAGTCGACCCATATGCTTGTCCCTCAAGGTCTGGTTACTCAGTGCATACAGAGTTAAGCGCCGTTCCTGGAAGGCAGGTGCAGCGAGTCGCCGACGAGCAGTATGCGGATGTCAAACTCCCGTTGCTGCCGGTGGTATAGTTCAAACAACTTGCCTATATCCCCTGTGTGGTTGCGCCAGAATTCCCAGTGGAAGGGCAGAAGGGTCCTGGGACCGAGTTTTTCCGCCACCGTCATGAGCTCCTCTATCTCCATGTACCAGGTCCGTCCGAAAGCCAGCAGTGCCAGGTCAAGGTCGTGTTCTGCTCCGATCTCTTCCATGGCCGGACCATCCCAAGTATCACCGGAAACAAAGAGCTTCGTTCCCCCGGAGGACAGGATGAAGGTCACCGCGTCCGGCTCGTTCGGGTCGTAAGAAGGATAGACCTGAAACTCTACGTCTCGAAAACTGAAAGAATCGCCTGGCGCCACTTCGCGGATGCGGTTGTCGGCGATTCCGAATTCGCGCATGAGTTTCGCGGAAGACCTGGGCGCGACGCAGAAGGCATCGGTATTGCCAACGATTGGAACCAGCGTGCCGTCGTGGCAGTGGTCTACGTGATCATGGGTAGAGATGATGATATCGGCGATGCTTACCTCTTCGGGTTTGACTGGAATGGCCGTAGCCCTGTAGGCGTCAGGAACGGCGTCGTCCGGCGTACCGTATGAATAGGGATCGATCCAGATCATCGTCTCCGGCGTGCGGTAAACGAAGCTCGGCCCGCCCAGCGACCAGAACAGGATGCCGTTATCAACTGTTCGTCCTTCCACTTCATCCAGAAATGTCTTGGGCCAGTATGCTACATCTCGCATAGTTTGTCCTTTGAAAGAATAGACCGCGCGGCAAAGTACGCCGCTGGGCAAAAGGGATTGCCGTGAAATTCACCTTTCCTTCCCCACGAACACACTGTCCCGTCAGGCAGAACTCCAATTGAAGTCGTGCGGCACCTGCTCACCAGTGCCAATTTCGTTCAGTTCCAGGAGGTTGCCGTCCGGGTCGTAGAAAAAGAGTACGTGCCAATCGCCCTCGCCAGCAAAGCGTACCGGGTGTGAAACCAACTCGACACCTGCGGCCTTGAGCCGTTCAAAGGTGGCCGGCACATCCTCAACACCGAAGCAGAAGTGAGCGCTGGGCACGTGGTGGATCGGCTGCCGACCCGTCGGGCTTTCAGGTCTGATCCATTCGATGAGGTCGAAGGTGAAACCTTGTTCCGAGGTGCGCGTGTGGCCGTTGACGCCTCCGGGCGGGCGCAGTCGGTACTCGCGCATATGCACATTCGACATTGCGGTCATCTCATCGATGGGACCGCCATCGTGCTCCTCCGGAGAAACGACCTCCATCCCAAGAATATCCCGATAGAACGCCAGGGATTTCTCCAGATCGCTGACCATAATGGCAACGTGATCGATCGTGATTTTGCTCACTCCTTGCCTCCTCGGCGGACGGGACGCTTGCCGGTCTGCCGGGCCGGCAATGCTGTTGAGGAAAACATCAATGACAGAATAAAGGGGAGGCAGAGAGCCTCCCCTGCGTTAGCCATCCTTACTGCCGCTGGCAGCTTCTTACTCTTCGGCCAGAATGGCGTTGATCTTGTCCACCATGTTGTCGGTGGCTTCTTCGATTGAGCTGTCGCCCAGAAGCATCAATTCCAACTCTTCAGTAAAGGCGCGTTGTACCTCGGTGGGCTTCGTGCCCCAGTGTTCCGGCACAAAGGTATGGCCGAAGGTGAACGGCTTCGTCATGAACTCAAGCTGCACCGGATCATCCACGAACTTGGCCGCGTTCTCGGCGAACTTGTAAGGAATAGGGATCTTCTTGATCATCGCCGTAATGGCTTCTTCGTTCCAGACGTAGAAGGAGATGAAATCCCAGGCCTGGTCCACGTAAGGCGTGTTTGCCGGGATCGAGAAGGGATGTGACTGTCCCGTGCTCACCCGTTTGCCGCCAGGCATTATTGGCCACAGCGCCATCGTGGCATTCATGGCGTAGTCCTGCGTATTCGCCCCCCAGGAGTCCCAGTCCGAGAGGACCGCGGCCACCATCCCTATCTTATCGCTGGCGAAGATGCGTTCGCCCAGCAGCTGCTGCTCGGCCGGAGTCGGCGCAATCCCCGCTTCCAGCAGCCAGTCCACCGAATAGGCAAAGGCCTCACGCGCCTCATCCGAATTTACCAGGCACTGGGTCTCGTCTTCACTTAGCAGCGAGCCTCCGTTCGACATGATCAGGTCCAGATAGACCATATTCGGCGGCGTTGCCGCGCCCCAGATGTCGGGCGGGCTGGCGATTGCCTTTGCCGCAGCGTCCATTTCGTCCATGGTCCAGTCGTCATAGCGGGGCAACTCGACCCCTGCTTCTTCGAAAAGGCGGATGTTATAGGCAAGGCCGCGCGGCACGGCGCCGTGTGACGGTACACCGTATGCCTTGCCTTCGAAGCCGGCCCATACCCAAGGGCTGCCCACCAGCCCGTCCACGTCGACGCCGTCTCTCTCGATCAAGCCGTCAACCTCTGCGAAAACCGAGCGCCGTACCAGCATTGGGAAGAATGGCGCCTGGACCCACAGCACCTCCGGAGCGGTGCCGCCCGCAAACTGGGTCAGCATCTTTTCGGCGTACCCCGACCAGGGGCTGACCGCCATCTCAACCTGGGTATCGTTTGAACCATTGTAGAGATCAAGCACTTCACCAAAGATATCGCCCCAGGCCATGAATCTGAGAGTTACAGCCTCTTCCATGGCGGAGTCATCTGCCATCGATTCGTCCCCGCCCGATGCGCCGGGCGCGGCGCATGCAGCGAGTAGTGCCCCGCCAGCCGCGACCGACATGCCTTTCAAAAATGCGCGTCTGCTTGGTTGGGTTGCGCTCTTCAACATCGTTGACATGGTTTTCCCTCCCAGTGATGGAGTAAACGAATGTGACACGTTGATGTGAACGAATGCGCTTGGATTAGCTGCAGCGTCCGCAGAGTAAACGATTTAGCGGACAGTCAAGTTGCTTTCTGAGAGATTCGGCGGTCGCCTCTGTTCAAAACAGGTAGAGTGAAGCGATTTTACTTTGCCTGACCGAACTGCAGTCGTGAACGCGGATCCACGACTTCGCCTGGGTCAAGCAAAACGGTTTTCCTCGTGTCATCTGGAGGAACATCTGGAACGGGCAAGAGAACTCCCATCCGCGCGGGTCCATGTTACCACAGCAGACTTCGTCAGAAAAGTGGCAAGAAAGCACCGTATTTCCCCGCTTGGGCCTGTGTTTCCTTCAATTCAGGAACAGCTTTTCCCTCTAAGGCCCTTGCGAAACTGGCAACTGAACGCAACTCTGCTCGTTTGGGATCGCCGTTCATGCATGTGCAGCGGCCCGCGAACTGTCCTTCCGGTGAGAAAACTGGCAGAGGCTGAAGGTCAGAAAGTCCTTTGCAGCCACTGTTTGGCTCTGTCGAAGACCAGCTGCGCCAGAGCGCTGTCGGTCCTAACGTGCTTGTCGGTGAGCACAAGCGTAGGAATGGCATCGAGTCTCTCGAAAAAGTCCTGCCAGGCGCGAAACTTACCTTCGGACCACCAGATCCGGGGGTGGGGAAAAGTCCATACGCCGCGTCTGGGTTCGGGCCCGATCGAACCGGAGGAGCCGTAACTGAGCATATAGTTGCCGAGTAGACGGCGGTACATTTCGGCGTTGACCAATTCGTCCAGTTGGCTGCCGTCGTGTCCCAACACCAGGTCGATCCACAGGATTTCACCCTGTCCTGATGAGAGCGCGTACATCCCGGCCACCCACTCCGAAGTTCCTTCCCCCGTGAAGAGAACGCCCGGAAACGCAGCCTGCAGCTCTTCAAACAGGAGGCCCACGCCGCGCATGTGATCGTGGTGGAGGTCGTTGATGGGGAAAGCCGACTGGTCCAGGTGGAAAGCGTCTATCGCATAGTCATTTACAAGCCGCCCTATACAATCGACCATTAGTTTTCTGAATTCCGGGGCATCCGGCGAGACATAGGCAAAGGTCGGCTCGATATTATCATCCTTATCGTAGTCGACCTCCCAGAAGACCGGCCGACCGAAAAGATCATGGATCTGGTGCTGCTCAAACTGAGGATAAAGAGGGTGGTCCAGCGCCATTCCCCAGACGTTCATGTGCACCAGCACCTTGAATCCGAGGGCGTGGGCCGACTTCATGAAGCGGGCAAATCCCTCCTGTCCCCCCAGTTCTTCGCCAGGCAGATTGTCGGGCACGTGGTAGTCGACGCGGCCTTCATGGCCCAGTACTTTGATCAACGTGCGCTCCGGAGGGAAAATCTGGGCGAGTTCATGCAGCCGCGCCTCCATTTCTGCGAAGTTATGGCACATCTTGCCGTCTGAAGTGACGCCGTGAAGAATGGCCATGAAAGCAACCCGGCGCAGCCATTCGGGCACATCGCCCCTGTTTTCAAGAGGCTCCAATTCATAGGCCTCCTCCATCCACTCGACGTAGGGATCGACGGCCTCCTCCCAAGACGAGACGCGTTCGATGTGCCAGGTTGGCGAGCTGTGCTCTTTGCTTAGTTCAAAGGCGTTCTCTTCCGACATCAGATGGACTTCGAGACTGTCTTCGACGCGGTAAGCCCAGAAACGCTTGAAGCGGGGCGGGTGTTCATTGGAGCGTATACAGACGGTCTCTTTCTCGCCTTCGATCAGAATGAACTGTGCGGCCATGCCGGGAAGCGGCCCGACCGGAAGGACGATGCCGGTTTCTCCGCCGCGCCCCCGCACCGGGTAGGCGCCGTGCGGAAATACGAAGCACTGCCCCGCCGATTCGCTTATCTCCCATCGCAAACCCGGGGGCGTGACGACTCTACCGTGCGGGAGAGACTCGACAAACACCTTTATTCCCTTGATTGGTTCTGGGTGTTCAGCCCGCGCCTGCCAGCTGACGGTCTGCGAACTGCTTGAGAATGAAACTTCAAACAGTGCAGCGACGCGTCCGCTGTCATCTCCGTAGCTTACCTCTTGTGTACGGTAGATGAGGCGCTCACCCTCCTGCACGGGCGCGTTGAACTCGGCGGTGTAGGCGTTGCCGGTCGTCAGGACCTGGAACAAAAATGTATAGCCTCCAAAGCTGATGCGGCTGGCCACGTAGGTTCTCCTTTCGCGCAGGGTATTGTGCAGAGAGGGAACAGAGAAGGTGCGGCTCACTGCCGCACCTTCGGACTTCAATTTGAGTAACTGATGTGCGTCGCGCGCCTAGCTGGCTGCGTATGACTTGTCCAGGCAGGACTGGGCTTCCGCCGCCGCCTCCTGAACCAGGGCCTCCAGGGGGCGTTCTTCGTTCTCGATGTACCGGGTCCAGATGCCTGAAAACTGCGGGTGGACGCAGTCCCAGTGGAACTCTGTGCGCAGGTAGTTGGGCACCTTGGTAGGAAGTTGCGCCTGTTCCCAGAATCTTTTTAGAATGGGATCCTGGTCCCAGCCCAGATTCAGCCAGGTCTGCGGAGTAGGCGGCGTCCAGGCCCCCACTTCGGCGGCAATCTGGCTGCCTTCCACACCGCTGATGTATTTCATCAACTTCCAACTGGCCTCTTTTTCCTGTGAGCCGGTCCACATGTAGTACTGTACCGAGTCCCCCCACGCGAACGACTCGCCGCCCTCGCGAATGGGAACGGAGACCATGTCCCAATCGAATGGGACCTCTTTCAGGTCCACCAGGTTCCAGCCTGAGGCTGGGAAAAACCCTACCTTACCCGATCCAAAGGCAAATGGTCCGAGAGCCTCTTGCTGAGAGCCGGACGGCGCAACGCCATGCTCGACCTCCAGGTCGAGAACCCACTGGATGGCCTCGATCGACGTAGGCGTATCCAGTAGACCCTGCACCTCGCGCCCGTTATCACTCACAATTTCAAATCCCATATTCCAGCAGAACGCCGAGTCCCAAAGGAGTGTGCCTGGACCGGAAATGAGTGTGCCCCAGGTTCCCAACTCTTCATCGGTGAGGGCGATACAAGCGGCCAGGTAGTCGTCAATCGTCCAGCCCTCCACAGGCAGCGGCACCCCCATCTCCTCAAAGAGACTGGCATTGTAGCCAACCATGCCCCAGACACCGTCACGCGGCGTACTGTACATCCGACCCTCATAGGTGGCCCGCTCGAGGCAGATCGGGAACCACATCTCCTCAGCCTGGATTGCGTCGGCTTCGAGCATCGGCGTAATGTCTTCCGTGAATCCGCGGCGGGCAAAGTCGGTGGCGTAATAGAAGACCCAGACGTCCGGTCCCGTGTCACCTGCGATCATGGCCAGGATCTTTTCGGCGAAGCCTCCTTCAGGAACATCCTGCACTTCGACCTGGATGTCAGGATTCTGGTCCATGAACGCGGCCGCCATATCGATATAGGCCGGCTGCCAGTCGAGAACATCCGGGTTCCACCAGGAGATTGTCGTAGCGGCGGCATCCGGAGCTCCCTCGTTTCCCGCCGCGCCTGGTGCAACCGCCGCACAGGCTGCCAGCAAGCTGCCCGCCCCGGCCAGCGCTCCCAATTTCAGAAAACCCCGACGACTCTGTTGCTCGTGACCTTTCATTCTGTTCTCCCTTTTTGGGTTTGCGAGAATTACCTCAACGTTTTGGAAAGAGTTACCCTTTCAAGCCAACGGAGGCGATGCCGCCTATCAGCTTGTTTTGGGCAAGGAAATAGACGATGAGAGTGGGTAGGACCGCCAGCAGAGAAGCCGCCATCAACACGTTATAGTCCGTGCGATTTCGGCCGCGCAGCAGGTTCAGACCCAGCGCGATTGTATACTTCGTATTCTCGTTCAGATAGATCAACGGCCCGAGGAAGTCGTTCCATACCCCGATAAAGGTAAAAACGACAACGATTACCAGGGGCGGAATACATAATGGCAAAAGAATGAAAAACAGGACCTGAAACGTATTGCAGCCATCCATGCGCGCGGCGTCGTCCAGATCGAACGGGATCGACATCAGGTACTGGCGCATTAGAAAGATGAAGAAGGCACTGCCGGTGAAAGCCGGCACCGTGAGCGGCAGGAAGGTGTTGATCCAACCAAAGAGCTTGAACAGAATGAAGGTAGGGATCAGGGTCACCTGGTAGGGGATCATCAGAGTGGCAATCAGCAGGATGAACAGCACGTCGCGTCCCGGGAAGCGCATGCGCGCGAACCCGAATGCAACAAGGCTCGTCGAGAACACCTGCCCCAATACATTCCAGAAGACGATGATCATGGTGTTCTGGAAAAAGAGAAACACCGGTGCAATCTCAAAAATGCGGGGGAAATGTTCCCAGACAACAGGATTCGGAATCCATTCAGGGGGAAACAGCCACGTCTGGGCACGGCTCTTTATTGAAGTCGAGAGCATCCACAGCATCGGGATCAGGAAGACAAGCGACAACAGTATCATGGAGAAATGGGCGGAGACACTTACTACCCGGCTGCGCACACGCCGATTCCAACGCAGCTGACTGAACCAGCCGCCTCCCTGTGTCGTTGGCGATTGTACATTCATGGGAGGTCTAGCACCCTTGGCTTCATGCATCTTCCTTGCGGCGTTCAGCCTCGTAGTAGACCCAATGCGGCGAACTGCGGAAGACCAGCAGAGTCACGGCCAGGATGATCAACGTGAGTATCCACGCCAGTGCCGAACCATAGCCCATTCGCAGAGTGCCAAATGCTTTGTTGTAGATGTACAGCATATAGAAAAACGTTGCTTGCAGGGGCCCTCCCTGGGTCGCTATGTAAGACTGGGTGAAGACCTGAAACGTTGCAATCAGATTGAGAACCAGCTGGAAGAACAGTGTCGGAGTCAGCAGTGGCAGCGTGATTCGCCAGAAACGGCGCCAGATGTTCGCCCCGTCAATCTCCGCCGCCTCATAGAGGTGGGGCGGTATGTTCTGCAGACCGGCCAGGTAGATGACGGCGCCCCCGCCTACACCCCACAGGCCAAGCAGCATCAGACCAGGTAAGGCCCAGCGCGGACTGTGAAACCAGGTCGGACCCTCTATTCCGACCAGCGAGAGTAGATGGTTGATGACGCCGAATTCGGGATTGAATATCCAGATCCAGAGCATGGTCACCGCCACGATGGGCAGCACCGCCGGAATGTAGAAGAGTGTACGATAGAAGTTCATGCCGCGCAGGCGCAGATTCAGTAGCAGCGAGAGCGCAAGCCCCAGCACCAGGTGCAGCGGCAGTGTAACCACGGCATAGGTAAGCGTAACCTTGAGAGCCTGAAGAAAATCCCCATCGTTAGTGAAAATCTCAACATAGTTCTGCATTCCCACCCAGCGGGGGGCACTTCCTATGTCCCAGTATGTCAGACTGAGAACGAGCGACGCCAGAATTGGGCCGGCGACGAACATCACGAAACCGATTAGCCAGGGAGAAATGCAAATGTAACCCTCTATCGCCTCGCGACGGGCCTGCCGGCTCATGCCGCGCCACATGTCGAAAAGGTTCAAAGGCTGATGCGTGCGAGCAACGTTTCTGGTCACGTATGTGGTCTCTTCTGTTGGTTGGAAGGGACAGGGTCCGGCGTCCCGGATTCAGGGGAGGACAGGAAGCTAGTGAGCAATCTTACATAACCACGCGGGATTTGCAAAAAAACAGGGCGTTTGAGCTAGCGGGCCCCTGCCGGGCATACGGCTTCCGGCCCGACAGCAAACCTTTCCCACCATCCCGCAAGGACAGCCCCAATCCCTTCTGAATAATGCGCCTGAGCGCGCAGGAAGCCGCAGACGCCTCTAAACACAAGGGGAGCAACCGTGCAAATGCCTTGGTGTCAACCGAGCTCTACAATGCCCTTACTGCCGGAGAGGAAAAACCTCAAAAAAGAGACATCAACTTTCTTCGATCATCCGCTCCAAATTCGCATAGTTAATGCGCATCGCCTCTTCGCGCGAACCGCTGGCCGGTAGAAAATGGGTTGCGACTGACAGGACCGCGTCGCTGCGCCGGTCGCGCAGACTGCGGAAGATGGCGGGATAATCGACGTCGCCTTCTCCCAGGGGGCAGTACGAAAAGTCCAGTTGAAGGCCATCTTTCACAGTCAAGTCTTTTAGATGGAGACCGTAGAGGTAGGGATGAATGTTGAGAAATCCGGCCGTCGCCACGTCCGCTTCGCCGCAGTTCAGGTTGTCGGATGGACCCCACATTACCTTGATGCGCGGGGAGTTGAGCGCCTCGGCCAGCCGCCTGAAGTTGCCGGTGGTGTTGGTATAGTTCCAGGGCATCATCGATAGCGCCAAGTCGACATCGTACCTTTCGGCCTGTTCTAGCATCAGCGAAAAGGCTCGCACCAGCTTCTCCATGTCAACGTCGGCAATATGGCCGCCGCGCGTCAGCCAGCGCATCGGCCATGTCGGCTTGGCCGCCGAATACTCCCCAGGCCAGGCAAAAGTGAAAAGGCCCACGGCCCCGACACCCAGTCGCGAAGCCATCTGCATTGAGCGCACCAGGTCGGCCATGTCGCGGCGGAATTCCGGATGCTCTTCCATGCAGTCCAGGTCGAGATCGGTGAGATGAATCTGCTTGAAAGGATTGCCGACGTTGATCAGGAAGATCTCCAGCCCATGACTGGCCACCTGCTTGCCAAGGCGGTCCACGCCCGCGTCGTCCAGCTCCTCCATGGGAGGTCCGTCATTACCCAGTCGATTGAACCAGACGTAGTCGGCCCCGATCTCCCTGGCTTTTGCCAGCGACTCATCGAAGGGCAGATCCAACTCCGGCAGGTACATGCCCAGTTTGAACTTGTGCTCGGTCATCTCTCGGCCTCTTTTTCTCTCAGTCCTAAAGCGGCTGCAGCCAGCGGTCCAAGCCCGCGTCCGCCAGATTCTGTATCCAATCATCGTGCGAGCCGGCGACCCGTTCGGGATGTTGCCGGCTGCGGGCGACAAAGCCCGGCACCTTGGAGCGGCCCGTCGGCAGTCCGATGCGGCTGTAGCGTGTGTCGACGCTCCAACGTACCGTTTGCGACCGGTTGGGAATCGAGCGATGCACCAGCCGCTCCATCGTGATCAAGACGTCCCCTGGATCCACCTCGCATGTGACGACACTGCTGGCAGGCAGGTCCGCGTCGGCGATGCCTTTGGCCCCCTTATGTCCCGGCGTCTCAAGCCACAGATTATGCTCGATAAGCCCTTGAAGGTGAGAGCCCGGAATCACCTGCATGCAGCCGTTTTGCTTGGTAGCGCTGGCGAGCGGAATCCAGTAATTTACGACAAGGGTCTCGCCCGCTTCGTCAGGTATCAGGTAAGCAAGGTCCTGGTGCCAGGGGATGTCCATCAGGTCAAGATCGGGCATCTTCGGGCGCAACGCGAACTGGGGATGAGCGAGGATCTCAGGCCCAATGAGGGACTCGGTTGCGTCCAGAAGTTCAGGAGCTGTGCGCAGCGTAAACATGCCCGCCGAAATCGGCTTCCCTCTCGAAAAATAGTTCTCCCACAGCCAGTTTCGGTCCTTGCAAGCTTCAGACGCCAGCGCCAGGCGAGTGGCGAACGGCGCGTCTTCGAAAGTCTTTCCGGAGTCAAGCTGACCCTGTCGGACCGCTTCTCCTACTGCACCGTCCACCTTATGGACCAATTCGTCGATGAGAGGTTGAAGGGCATCGAGAGGCAGCATCTGGCGTACGATCAGGAAACCTTCCTCTTTGAATTGGCAGATCTGTTCCTCTGTCAGTCCGATCGCCTGCGGTGCGGCCCTGCCACCCTCTTGTTCCTGCGCTGCCAAATTTCCTGCCATGCTGTCCTCCTGGGCTTTTCGCCCGCAAATGGACTGGGTTATGCGCCTGGGATCGGTGAAAGGATTCCGTGTGGAGAAAGTATATTTCAAATCGATGAGGGGCGCTACTCTGTTGAGGGCACGGGTACATGCCGGATTCTCTGCAGTGATCACGCAAACAGTGGTGGCTTAAACCCAAGCAACAGTTCGGCCCCATTCGGAAGAAAAAAATATATAATATCGTACATCCCCCCTTAGAACAGGACAAAAGTGGACAAAACAGGACATTTCCCTCAAATCTTTCATTTTTGTATTGTCGAACTGAACGGCTCCCTTACCTTTGTCAAAAGAGCAACTTGCTCCCACAAACTGACTGCCCTCGCAACGCCGCGCAACCTCGCCGCACCTCCCCTCTATCGATCGCCGCAGTCACTGAACACTGCCGCTTCGCCTGGTGCCTGCCCTTCTTCTCTCCAAAGACCCGAAGACCGTTCCACCCACCCCTGCCACTGATTACCCGCCGAACTGTTCCCTTCCCAAATCTGTGATGCACGCCAAAATTGGACGCGTTTCATATACTTCGGCAGGCAACCAGGCTTGGGGCGTTCCCTTCCTGCTCAACTCTGGATACCTGTACAAAACATAGACAAAACCTGTACACTTTCGGAAGATCACCAAC
>VXRG01000174.1 GCA_009838625.1 Caldilineaceae bacterium SB0664_bin_27 | reverse complement strand
CATATACATCGGCAGGCAATCGGGCTCGAACATTTCCTCCCCGCTCAACTCTGTATACCTCTACAAAACATAAACAAAACCTGTACACATTCGGCAGCCCACCAACCGCGTACAACTCCATTTCCGCGCCGATTCTGCGGCCGGAATCAGCTCGAAAACAGGCTCCCGCGGCGCCTCAATTTCCGCCGATTTTTAGCCAAAAGTGTAACATCCCCATTGGAACATTTTTTTGTAACATTTTTCGCCCCTTTTTGCCCCTCTTCCTCTCTGGTCAGGAGCCCCAAAAACAGAAATGTTACACTTTCACTGAAAATGCAACGCCTTTGCGGCCCCGTTTTCGCCCTCCGCCGCAGCGCCGAAAGACCGCCCCTCAGCCATTGAAATGATGAGCCGGAGTCCCCCGCAAGAGCTGTACAAAATAGGCACAGTCCGCGCATCCCCGCACGCCCCCGCAAGCCAACATGCACATATGAACGCATCCCAAAATAGTGAGAAACTTTCATATGATTCAACCAACGACAACACCGCGGCCTGCCCGCAATCCGGACTCCCGCAGAGGCGCCGCCAGCCCCTATTCCTCAATCCTGGCTCCCCGCCAAACCGTTCCCGCCCATAATCCGGACGCCGCGCCGCTATTGAACGCCTCTTGACACCAACGTCCGTTCGAGTACAATTGCGGTGCCTGTACATATCCCTTTAAGACGATGAACTCTGGCAAAAGGAGAACCTGTCATGAAGAGACTGGAACCGCATTCCGACGACATCACTCGCAGGCGATTCCTCCAATTGGGGGCTATCGGCACCGCAGGGATTGTTGCCGCCGCCTGCGCCGGAGGTGCGCCCGAACCAGCCGCTGAAGATATGCCCGCAACGGCCGCCGACACGGAAACCGAAGCGCCTGCACAGGCCCCGGCTTCTCCAGGCGGCTACAGAGAAGCGCCCATGCTTGCAGAAATGGTCGCCGCCGGAGATCTCCCGCCAATCGATGAGCGGCTTCCCGCCAGTCCCCTCGTCCTCGAAGGCATGGAAGGCATCGGAAACTATGGCGGCACCATGCGCCGCGGATTCAAAGGCGTCTCCGACCGCTGGGGACCCACAAAGCTCGCACGCCAGGGACTGACCTGGTATACGCCTGAGCTCACCCTGCGCCCTAACATCGCCGAGTCCTGGGAGACCAATGACGACGCCACCGTGTGGACCTTCAACCTGCGGCAAGGGATGAAGTGGTCCGACGGCGCTGCGTTTGACACCGACAACTTCGCCTGGTGGCAGGAAAACGTCATGCTCAACAAGGACGTTACGCCCGCTATCGGCCGCCACTGGGTGACCGGCTCCGAACGAACGCCGATGACCATGGAGTTTCCCGATAAACACACCGTAGTCTTTACCTTTGCACACCCGAATCCCATGTTCCTCGACCGCGTCGCCCCGCTGACGAGAGACCTCTTTGCGCCCCATCACTACCTCTCGCAGTTCCATATGGAGACGACCGACGACAAGGAGGCTCTCGAGGCAGCCGTAGAAGACAGCGGCCTGGATACATGGGTGGCCCTTTTCTCCGACCGCAACTGGTGGTACCTCAATCCCGATCTGCCCAGCCTCTATTCCTGGTCCGCCCGGAATCCCCTTTCCGAAGAGCTCTTCGTCATGGAGCGAAATCCCTACTTCTGGCAGGTGGACCCCGAAGGGAACCAGATGCCCTATATCGACACCATCAGGCACCGGCTCTTCGACACCAACGACGTCTTCGACCTGCGCATCATCAACGGCGAGGTCGACTACCAGCAGCGCCACGTCACCGCCGCCAACTTCACCTTGTACAAGGAAAGTGAGGACAGCGGCGGGTATCGCGTCCAGCTCGGCGCCGGCGACCAGCACGTCTGCCTGACCCCGAACCAGACGGTCCAGAAGCCCAGGTTGCGCGAGTTTTTCCAGACCCGCGACGTGCGTATCGCCATGTCCCTCGCAGTGGACCGCGACACGCTAAATGAACTCGCCTTCGAAGGGCTCTACACGCCGCGCCAGTACAGCCCGCTCGAACAGTCGCCCCAGTACTATCCCAAACAGGCCTACGCTCACATCGAATACGATCCGGACCGTGCCAACCTGCTACTTGATGAAGCCGGTTACTTCGAGAGGGATGACGACGGCTTCCGAGTCTACCCGGACGGCAGCGGAGACACGATCAGCTTCGTCGTTGAAGGCACTGCGCAGCCCGGCTCGCCCGACGAGGACGCCGTCCAAATCATCATCAGTTACCTCGCAGACGTCGGCATCAAGGCCACCTACAAGGGCATGGAGCGCTCTCTGTACACAGAGCACTGGGCCGCCAACGAGATCGACGCCGCCTTCTGGGGCAGCGGCCGCTCACTACTGCCCCTCGTCGACCCAGCTTTCTTCCTCGGCACCGGCCTCGACCGGCCTTGGGGAGAAGCCTGGGGCCGCTGGCGCCTCGACCCCAACCACGCCGTCGCTGAAGAGCCGCCCGAAGGCCACTGGATCCGCACAATGTGGAACCTGTGGGACGAGATCCTGGTTGAACCGGACGAGGCCATGCGTAACGAGCTGTTCACCCAGATACTTGACGTCTGGGCTGAAGAGCTGCCGCAGATCGGCTTCCTGGGCCAGATCCCCAATCCGCTGATCGTGCTCAACGGCCTGCGCGGGCTCGACCCGGAGTATGTGTATCCGCTTAGCAACCCGACCTCACACGGGGGCCTTGTGCAGGCGCATACTTTCTACTGGGACGATCCGGAGAGCCAGAGTTAGGTAGTCGACAGCTCTGCCGGTCTCGGATTAGAATGCCTGGTTTTCGAAGGCGGGCATTCGGTGAACGTTTATTCTGATCCTATTGCGGGGCGTTCTCACACCAAGGGAACGCCCCGCCCAATCTGTGCGCGGACCCTGTGCCGACTCATCAGAATGAGTGGCCACTTTAGCAGCGCTCCTGGATCCATAAGAGGACCAATCCAATGACCTCCAACCTCAGATGCCAACCCGAACGCAGCACCTATGTTGACCAGCACACAGGCCGTACCATCGAGCAACTCACCAGCAGCCCGATGTCCGATGTCCATACCTACTACGACATCTCGCCCTGGTCGCCAGGCGGTCGCTACATGGTCTTCTCAGCCGCCAACCCCAACGACGTGACCACCGCGCACCGCGATACGCTCGCCACCGACAACGGCCGCCTCTACCTGATGGACCTGGAGACCTATGAGCTGCGTCTCCTGGCGGAAAACGCCTTCTACAATACCCACACCGGCGCCTTCCCCGTCTGGCATCCGACAAAATGTGAAGTCTTCTTCTACACAGCGCCCGAGGAAGTCAGCGTCGTCGACGCCGAGTGGTCGCGACTGGGTCAGTGCGGCGGCAAAATCCTCCGAAGTATGAAGGGGGGTATCCGTCAGATCAGCCCCGACGGCAAGCTGTTGAGCTGGACGACAAACGACATTCGCACCGACCTGCCCAGGGGCGTCTACACCATGCCCTCCGACACCAGTTCAGGCCCTGGCGACGACGCCGACCTCACACTAATTGCTCCGACCGAATCACTCTACGACATGACGCCCAACAACCATCTCTTCCACATCGATCAGATGACCGTTGGCAATACGAAGTGGACGCCGGACGCCCAGCACATGCTGGTCGCCATGTGGATCAAGTCCGCGCCCGATGACCTCTCACCCTGGAAGAGCCCTCACCGCCGCAGCATCTACATCGTCAGCCGCGACGGCAGCGAACGCCGCTGGCTCACATTCTTCGGCCACCATCACAGTTGGACCGCTGAAGGTACGAAGGTCCTCTACTCTGGCTATCGCATCCACACCGACGAGGGGCAGCAGGACGAACCGCGGCTCTACATGATTGACTTCGACGGCACCGGCAAGGAAGTCGTCATCGACCAACCCTTGGGCGGACATCCCATCGCCAGTCCCGACGGCAGCAAGATCACCACGTGGGACCGGGAAGGCGTCGTACTCGTCGATCTGAAAAAGCAGAAAGTGGACCATATCGCCGCCTTCGGCCCCCATTGCGACCACAACTCCCATCGCGGCACCCATCCCCACTGCCTCTGGAGCCTCGACGGCAACCGCATCCTGTATAATTCGGCCCAGTCAGGCCGCAGCCACCTCTATCGAGTTGAAGCCCAATGACACATCGGATCCAGGACATTCGCCTTCTGCGGCCTGCTTTCAAATGGTGGTGCCTTCGATGAAAATAGAGAAGATCACGCCCTTTCTGGTAGACAGATTCCTCCTCGTGCGCGTCTACACGGACCAGGGCCTCGTCGGCAACGGCGAGGCCGGCCTCTGGGCGCATCATGGCGTAGTCAATCGCGCCATCCTCGAACTCAGCGACTACTTCGTCGGCAAGGACGCCGCGCGCATCGAACATCACTACCAGACCGTCAGCCGCGATGCGCACTTCATGGGTGCAGCCCTGAGCGCCGCCCTGAGCGCCATCGACATCGCCCTGTGGGACATCGCCGGCCAGGCCGTGGGCCAGCCCGTACATCAACTCCTGGGCGGCCGCGTGCGCGACAAGATAAAAGTCTTTGCCAACGTAGGCGGAGCAACCGTCGCCGAATGCGCTGCCAGTGCCCAGCAGCAGGTTGCGGCCGGCTACATCTCCCTCCGCATGTCACCGTTCCTGCCCGGTTTCGAGCGTAAGACGCCCTCCCAGGTTATCGGTGAGGCAGTCGCCCTGGTAGCGGCTGTGCGCGACGCCGTTGGATTCAACATCGATCTCGGCCTCGAAATCCACCGCAACCTGCGTCCTGAAGAATCGATCATCCTCGCCCGCGAGCTCTTGCACTTTCGCATTCTCTACTACGAGGACCCGCTCGCCCCTGAAAGCCTTGAGCCCATGGAGTACATTGCAAAAACCGTGCCTCTGCCCATGGCCACCGGCGAACGCTTCTACAACATTTTCCAGTTCAAAGATCTTATCGACCGCAAGATCGTCAGCCTCATCCGCCCGGACCTCTCCCTTGCCGGAGGCTTCACCCAGGTCAAAAAGATCGCTGCCATCGCCGAATCCGCATTCGTCGGCATCTTTCCGCACCTGATGGGCAGCCCCGTCAACATAGCTGCCTTCTGCCAGCTCGACGCGGCCATCCCCAACTACGTCCTGATGGAGAGCCATCCCACCGCCGACGCCTTCAACGACATCGTCGATACGCCGGTCGAGCGTCAGGGCGGATACTTCATTGTTTCGGACCGTCCCGGCATCGGACTTCACATTGACGAGAGCAAATTGGGCGCCTACCCCTATCAACCCAAGAGGATCCTCGGTAACTATCATGCCGACGGTTCGGTCGCCCTCTAGCCCCAGCCTCCCGGAGCCGACCCCATGACCACCACGCGTACCGGCGGCGAAGCGCTCGTCAACGGCCTTCTCTCACACGGTATAGACACTATCTTCGGCCTGCCCGGCGTACAGAACGACTACTTCTATGCCGCAGTCTACGATGCCCGCGACCGCATGCGCGTCATCCACACGCGCCACGAGCAGGGCGCCGCCTACATGGCTCTCGGCTACGCACTCGCCTCCGGCAAGACCGGCGTCTACGTCGTCGTGCCCGGCCCCGGCTTCCTCAACGCCGTCGCCGCACTGTCCACCGCTTACGCCACCAATGCCCCCGTCCTGTGCCTGACGGGCCAGCTTCACAGCGACCACATCGGCCGCGGCTACGGAATGCTCCACGAAATCCCGGACCAGCTCGGAATCCTGCGCTCCCTGACCAAGTGGGCCCGCCGCGTCGAAAGCCCCGCCGACGTGCCCCGCCTGCTCGCCGAGGCGCTCAGCGCTATGCACTCAGACCGCCCCCGGCCCGTTGGCCTGGAAGTGCCGCTTAACGTCTTTTCCCGTCAGGCCGAGTTCGATGAAGAGCACCTTTCTTTAACCCTCAACCGGCCGGCCCTCGACAGTAAGGCGGTCTCGGAAGCTGCTCGCCTCCTTTCCAATGCGAGCAATCCGGTCATCTTCGTTGGCGGCGGTGCTGTCGACGCGACCGAGGAGATTCGCACACTGTCCGAAACGCTGCAAGCCCCTGTCATCGCCAGCGCATCCGGTCGCGGCATCCTCTCCAGCCGCCACCCCTTCAGCCACTCACACGGCCCCGGCCGGCGGCTGTGGGAGCAGGCGGACGTAGCCATTTCCGTCGGCTCTCGCCTGTCTACTCCAATGATGCGTTGGGGAAAGCCGGACAATCTGCGCGTCATTCGCGTGGACATCGACCCCGAGGAGCACGATCGATTTGGTCCACCGGACGTCTCTCTGGTGGCGGACAGTCGCGACGCCTTGCAGGCGCTGCTGCCGGAACTGGAGTCGCACAGTCGCGAAAGGCGCTCCCGCCAGGTCGAGATGCTGGCCCTGCAGGACGAGATGGACGCAATTTATGAGTCGGTTCAGCCGCAAATGAGTTTCGTGCGCGCCATCCGCGCAGCCCTGCCGGACGACGGCATCTACGTCGAGGATATTACACAGGTGGGATACGTAAGCCGTGAAGCGATGCCGGTCTACCTGCCGCGGACCTACCTGACTTCCAACTATCAGGTTACCTTGGGCTGGAGTTTCCCCGCGGCGCTGGGGGCTAAAGTTGCCTTTCCCGATCGACCGGTGCTTTGCGTCAGCGGAGACGGCGGTCTGCTCTTCTCCGCCACCGAAATGGCGACCGCCGTTCAACACGGCATCAACACTGTCACCGTTGTCTTCAACGACTCCGCCTACGGGAACGTGCTCAGAATGCAGAAGCAGGATTACGGCGGCCGCGTTATCGCCAGCGAACTGCACAACCCCGATTTCGTCGCCTTTGCCAGATCATTTGGCGCCCGTGCGCTCCGCGTTCATACGCCGGCCGAACTCAGGAGTGCTCTGTCCGAAGCCTTTTCCTCCGATCTGCCCGTCTTGATCGAGGTTCCCGTTGGAGAGATGCCTGCGCCCTGGACGAAGATGTCCGCCCCCTCTGGACCGAAGAAAGAGATGTAGACCTCCCGGGCCCCTTCGCCCAGAACTACAGCACTACTGATACCTGCTTCCCATCCCATAACCGAGCACCGGAAGAGCCAATGTTCTCCGCCGTGCGCGCAAAAAAACTACCCGCTCCCTTGATTCCGGGAAGCGGGTTGAGGAAGTAGTTCGAAAATCCTGGAGTGTCCTATCTTCTTTGAGAAGATTCCTGCGGGGGTCCGAATGCCGCTGCGCCTGCCTCTGTCTCCTGGGTCGCTGCCGCTGCAGAGGCCCCGGCTCTGTCCTTGGAGTTGCTCTGTCCGACTCTCGCGGATGAATCCTGCTCCATCTGGTCTGAGCCGCAGTAGACGCAGATGCTCCACTCATGCCGCATCGCCTTTCCGCAATTGAAACATCCGACGCGCAGCTGGCTATGACAATTCGTGCAGAAATTCCAGTTTTCCTGTACGGGTAGACCGCAGCTATGACAGGAAAGCGTCGCCTCCAACTCCCTTAGCAATGACTCCTCTTCCAGCGCCCGGTCGAATACATCGGCCAACGTTTCACTGGGCCGGATCATCAAGTAGAGGACGAGGCCGACAAGAGGAAACACCAGCGCCAGAAGGCTGGCAAGTAGGATGGCCAGCCAGTCCCTTGTCCGGCTGCGAATGTCATTGAACGTCCAGATGCCCATTGCAATCCAGAAGGCAAAAAGGAACGCGCCCAAGAGGGCAACGAAGATCCCAATGAGGGTTGCAATCGTGTTGGACAGTTCCGCCAGCATTCGCTTCTCCTGTCAGGTTGCCTGGCCGGCTCCGATCAGACTCTGTGCCAGTAGCGCAATTCGCCAAGCACCGGAATAGGGCATTCGACGATTATATCCCACCGCCAATATATGCCCAAAAGAAATCAGTCATTCGCTGTGTGAAAATTCGACTGAGCCGCTCCTTATTGCACCCTCGCCTCCGGGGCCTGAAGCGGGCGCAGTTCAAAATGGGGGCGAACACTCGCTGATCTGTACCGGCGACATAATCATGGGCCGGTCCGCAATCGAAACTAGGGCAGCAGATGCGCCGTCTCCGGTTTCCCCTAAATGTTCCAGCAGGGGCAGGCCTCGTGCCTGCCCATCAACTCGCCAGGAACACGTAGACTACTCCATCCGCCGCCGCAACTGCTCATCTTCGCACAGTTCTGTCAGTTCGAATACTCCTCTTTTTTGAATGCAAACCGCTGGAGCCGCTTCTCGTGCCAGCAGTCGACCTATTCTTACTAAATCTCTGCCAGCAACTGCCTTCGCCGCCGCCGGCGATTCGTCACAGTGAAATGGGCGAATTCCCCGTCTTCTTGCATTGGCTGTCCGCGCTATAAACTGGTCTTATGTACCCTTGATTACAGTAACCGGCATCCTCTGCGCTTTAAGCTGTCCTTGTATCTCGCTCTCTATCGCGGTGCGTCGGGCAGGTCCTGATTTTGCCGTCGGCAGAACCAGGCATCCCTGCTTGGGCGTCCTTACAACGCAAACTCACTACGAATTGTTCCCGAAATCCGATCCCTTCCTTGTTCCACGTCGGGAACGGCAGCCAACGCCCCAAGATCGGATTCTCACTCAACTAACTCTGTTGTGGCGTTGCCAGACTTGTATTATACTCTTAAGGCCGGACTCCTTCGCAGCTCGATCTGCTGGGAAAATTGGCCGATTTCGACATGCAGCGGGCCCGCGGGCAGAGCTGCCGCGCAAGGTCAATGGGTGCCATCGCCCGTCACTGGCTGACGGGTGTTAGAAAACCAGTTACACTTCTACCATCCATTTCAAGGAGGAAACAATGAAGGGCATGAGGAAATTGAAAAAGGCAGGGATGATTCTGTCCATGGTCGTTGGCATGATCATCGCAGCATGCATGAGTCCTGCAGCCGGACCCGAAGTCGTCGAATCAGACGAAGCGGCCGCGCCGGCAATGCAGGAAGTGCAGTCCACGCTTAGCATCGTGCAGGAACGCGGCAAGCTGGTCTGTATCGGGAATGCCCAGCTACCAGGCTTCGGCTTCCTGGATTCCGAAGGCAACTTCTCCGGCTTTGACGTCGACTACTGCCGTGCTATCGCCGCGGCCATCTTTGGCGACGCAAATGCCCTCGAAGTACGGCCTGCCACCGCCAAAGAACGTTTTACCATTCTCTCAAGCGGTGAGGGCGACGTCATCATCCGCAATACAACTTGGACGATGTCTCGCGACACCGATCTGGGCATGAACTTCGGCCCCACCACCTTCTACGATGGCCAGGGCCTGATGGTACGCAAGGAGAGCGGTGTTGCAACACTGCAGGATCTGCAGGGCGCCTCCGTCTGCGTCGTGACCGGTACAACCACAGAGCTTAACCTCGCCGACCAGTTCGCCGCGGCCGGGGTTGACTACGAAGCCGTCGTCTTCGAAGACTTCGACCAGTCCTTCACTGCCTACGATGAAGGCCGCTGCGACGCCGTCACCACAGACAAGTCCAGCCTGGTCTCCCGCCAGACCACGCTCACAGTCCCCGCGGACCACGTTATCATCAACGTGACACTTTCCAAGGAGCCTCTGGGTCCCGCCGTCCGACATGGCGATGACCAGTGGTTTGACATCGTAAACTGGGTCGTCTACGCCACCATGCTGGCTGAAGAACACGGCATCAGCTCGCAGAATGTAGACAGCTTCATGGACAGCAACGACCCCAACATTCGCAAGCTGCTTGGTCTGGAAGGTGACTTCTGCGCCAAGATCGGCCTCTCCAACGCCGGCTGTTTCGTGGATGTGATCAAGCAGCTCGGCAACTACGCCGAGATCTATGATCGCAATCTCGGCCCGGACACGGTCTTTGACCTGCCCCGCGGTCTGAACAGTCTCTACACCGACGGCGGCATCCTGTACGCGCCCCCGATCCGCTAACCTATCTCAACCGTCATGCGGCCGGCTACACGGCCGGCCGCATGGCTGCAGCTACGCCTGAGGCAGCCTATGCAGGAGATCCACGCCAGTCAGGTTCGCCCGCCCTTCTACCGCGATGAACGCGTGCTCGGCATCTTCAGCCAACTCCTGGTTGTCGTAATCGTCGTCGGGCTCGGACTGTTCTTCTATAGCAATATGATCACCGGGCTGCGGGAAAAGCACAACGTCGCTATCAGCTTCAGCTTCCTCAGCCAGGCCGCCGGCTTCGATATAGGTGAAAGCCTCATCGAGTACTCACGCGAAAGGACCTACCTCAGGGCCTTCGTCGTCGGTCTTCTCAACACATTTCAGGTCGCCTTCCTCGGCATCATCTTTGCCACCGCCCTCGGAATCGTCATCGGCGTGATGCGCCTTTCCACCAACTTTCTGGTCAGCCGCATCGCCTCCATCTACATCGACATCTTTCGCAACATTCCTCTGCTTGTCCTGCTGATCTTCTGGGCCCAGGCCGTCTTCCTCAAGCTGCCGCGCGTGGCCGAAGCCATTATCCTGCCCGGCCCCATCTTTCTCAGCAACCGCGGCGTCGCCATTCCCTGGGGCATCCCTACCGACTCCTGGGGCGCTTTTCTTCTTGTTTTGGCCGCCGGCGTCCTCCTCGGCGCCGTCATTTCATACTTCCTGCGTGAACAGGGCAAACGCACCGGCCGCATGCCGCTCATCACGCTCTGGTTCCTTGTTACCGTAGCCGCCGTTGGCCTCGTCGGTTGGATCGTCCTGCCCCAGCCCATGACCCTCGACCAACCCTTTTTGGAGGGCTTCAATACCCAGGGAGGTAAGATTCTGAGCCAGCAGTTCATGGCTCTGCTTTCCGGACTCATCATCTATACCGCGGCCTTCATCGCCGAAGTCGTGCGCGCCGGGATCCAGTCTGTTTCCAAGGGCCAGCGAGAAGCCGCCACTTCCCTGGGCCTCAACCCGGCACAGACTCTGCGCCTTATCATTTTCCCCCAGGCCTTGCGCGTCATCATCCCCCCGCTCACCAGCCAGTACCTGAACCTGACCAAGAACTCCTCTCTGGCCATCGCCATCGGCTATCCAGACCTGTTCGCCGTCGCCGGCAACACGATTCTGAACCAGACCGGTCGCGAAATCGAAATGTTTACCATGATCATGGGCACCTACCTGTCACTCAGCCTGCTGACTTCCTTCCTGATGAACATTTACAACCGCCGCATTCGACTCGTAGAGCGATAGCGTCAACCTGAAAACAAGAACTCGCCACCGGCAACCTTCCACCTGTATCGCACACTGTAAGGAACGACCAACCAGATGACCACAGCGGCTGGAACACCATCGGACCGCTCTGTCCTTCCGGTAACCGAGCGCTACACCGTCCTGGGCTGGCTCAGAAGAAACCTGTTCAGCGATCTGTTCAACTCGCTGCTCACCATTGTCGCAATTGGCTTCGTCATCTTCATCGCCCGCCTGCTCTTGCGCTGGGCCTTCGTCAACGCCGAATGGGGCGTCATCCCAGCCAACTTCAATCTCATCATGCGCGGCCAGTACCCCTCTGCCGAAGCCTGGCGCCTCTGGCTCATCATTCATCTGCTCGGCGCAGTCGTTGGCATGATGTGGCGTCTTATCAGCGGACAGTTCAGTGGCGCCGCTCGCGTCCTTGTCGCAATCCCATTCGTCCTCATGCTCATCCCCTTCTTCGCCATGGAGACCAGGCTCAATTTGCTCATCACCGCTGCCGCCTCTGGCGTCGGATATCTCTTCGCAGGCTCTCTGTACATCCAGCGCCGCGGCCGGGCAACAGCCTATCTTCTCCTCGTATACCTTGTCGTCATGCTCATCCTTCTGCGCGGCGCTGGCGCCGATGAAGGCCTCATGCCACCCGTCCAACCCATCCTCTGGGGCGGCCTTCTCCTCTCGCTCCTGCTCGCCTTCTTTGGAATCACACTCTCATTCCCGCTTGGCGTTCTTCTCGCGCTTGGCCGCCAGTCGAAACTGCCCGCCATCCGCGTCATCAGCGTGGTCTACATCGAATTCATACGCGGCGTCCCTCTCATCAGCCTGCTCTTCATGGGCCAGGTCATGCTGCAGCTGTTCCTGCCCGACGGTTTCCCGCTCGTCGACCGGGTCTTGCGCGCTCTCGTAGCTATCACACTCTTCTCAGCCGCCTATACCGCAGAAAACGTGCGGGGCGGTCTGCAATCCATCTCTCGCGGCCAGTATGAGGCCGCTCAGGCTCTGGGCCTCAGTACCTTCCAGTCCACGATTCATATCATCCTGCCCCAGGCGCTGCGCGCCGTCATTCCTGTTCTTGTCGGGCAGTTCATCAGCCTGTTTAAAGATACAACCCTCGTCGCGCTCGTCGGTATCTTCGACCTGCTCGGCATTGCCCGTACTATCATCGCCAATCCAGACTGGCTGGGTACACAACCAGAAGTCTTCGCTTTCATCGCCGTGCTCTTCTGGATCTTCAGCTACAGCATGTCCTATGCCAGCCGCCGCATTGAGCAGCGACTGGGCGTCGGCGAACGCTAGCGCGAGGACAGGAGCCGCTTCTCTATACAGTCTACGCATCGCGCACTTCTGAGGTGTTCACCATGTCCGAAAACTCGACTACCGAAGAGATCATCATCTGCCAGGACGTCTGCAAATGGTTCGGCGACTTCCAGGCTCTCAAAGACTGCAGCCTGCGCGTCATGGCCCAGGAAGTGGTTGTCATCATTGGGCCCTCCGGCTCCGGGAAATCAACCTTCATCCGCTGTATCAACCGCCTGGAAGAGCACCAGGCCGGCGACATCATCGTAGACGGCATCCCCCTTACCCGCGACGTGCGCAATATCGAGCAGATCCGCTCTGAGGCCGGAATGGTCTTCCAGCAGTTCAACCTCTTTCCACACCTCACGGTGATGGAGAATATAACGCTGGCGCCTATCCAGGTCCGCAAGATGAAGAAGGAAGAGGCCCAGGAGACCGCCATGGGCCTGCTCAATCGCGTCGGCATTCCCGAACAGGCAGACAAGTATCCCGGTCAGCTTTCCGGCGGCCAGCAGCAGCGCGTCGCCATCGCCCGCTCGCTCGCCATGTCGCCCAAGATCATGCTCTTCGACGAACCGACCTCAGCGCTGGATCCGGAGATGATCAAAGAGGTTCTTGACGTCATGCAAGAGCTGGCCGAAACCGGCATGACCATGCTCGTAGTCACCCACGAAATGGGCTTCGCCCGCGAAGTCGCCGACCGCATCGTCTTTATGGACGGCGGCGAAATAATGGAGGTCGGCACGCCCGAGCACTTCTTCACTAACGCCCAGCACGAGCGCACCAAACTCTTCCTCAGCCAGATTCTTTAGTATCTGCCGCCAGGCCCGCGTCCTGACAGTGGTCCTACCCTTGTTTGGGCGAACGAATCAGCTGCTGGATAATGAACTACCGGCTGTCTTTCATGACTGCAGGTATCGTTCATGATTGCATAGACACTCCGGCCAGAAGAGCCCCTCTGGGAGATCACGGAATAAGACATACTCTCAAGCTGGAAGTCAAGACATTCGGGCGTCGAGTCACGCACTATTCCGGGAGCGCAGCCTCCTCATGGCCCCGTGTTGGACGCCACTATTAGCTGAGTACTCAAGAGACTGGGAATGAGGATGAAAAAGATACGATTGGCATTGCTCACAGTGGTGGTCCTCCTCGCCGTTGCAGTTCCCCTGTACGCGCAGGACGCGGGGTTGACCCTGGAAGGTTTGGCGACAAAGGTCGAAGCCATGGTGGAACTGGTCGCTACGATGACGGAGCGGCTGGCCTCCTATGAAGAGCGGCTGGCGGTCCTCGAAGCCACGGCTACACCAACTGAGACGCCTACGCCGTCACCTACATCACCCCCCACAGCAACGCCAACGCCGACCTCCCAGTCTCCGACGGTGACGATTTCGCGCACTATGAACGTTCGTGCAGGGCCGGGCACCAACTACCCTGTTCTCGGTCAGGCCTCGCCAGGACAACAGTTCCCTATCTCCGGCAAGAATCCAGCTGGGGGCTGGTGGCAGATCATCTACGGCGGTCAGTACGCCTGGGTCTACAGCCCCCTGGTTACCGCGACCAATCCGGAGCTCGTTCAAGTGGCGCCCGTCATTCCCACGCCGCCACCGACCCCGGTCCCAACGGCTACACCAATTCCGCCTACACCAGTCCCGCCTACCCCCGTGCCGCAGCCTGTGACCGACCCCTGCGCGGGCATCGGCGGTGACGGCTGTAAATTCAGATTGAGAAACACTGATCTCAGGAACAACGGCGGCGGCGAGTTGAAACTTTTCGTCGGTTTTGTCCACGAGGGGCGCGGCGACGAGGTCCAGGGCATTGGCGGCAGCTACTACGTGGAGTTGCATAAGGATGGCGTCCACGTCTCTGCCGTAAACAACTCGACACGCGGTGGAAACTCCACCCACCAAGGGCCCCAGGGCAATAAATACAACTACCTCAAGGCGGTCCCTCTCGGCCAGCTTCCCGGCGGAAACGTGGCAGGAAATTACACGATCTTCGTCAGAGACGGCAACGGCGAACGCGACAGCCAGAACTACTACTTTTCCATATCGGGTGGGAATGGTGAAGTCTGGCTAATCTTCGCCCAAAACAATTGAGGTCGACCCTTTACTTAGATATCAGTGCCCATCGGGTGGCGACGTGAAGGAGAACGGGCCTGTCGAATTCTAGTCTATCGCGTCTACCGTTGACCCTTTCCGCGGGCGTTCTCTAGGTTAAAATTTGCCATGACCACCGAAACAACCTACATGGACGCCCCGGAACTCGCCGTCACCCGCTGGTTCAACACCGACGCGAGTCCAACTCTGGCCGGTCTCAAAGGGGAGGTCGTGGTCATTGAGGCTTTTCAGATGCTCTGCCCCGGCTGCGTCTCCCATGGGATCCCGCAGGCCCAGCGCATCCAGCAGAACTTCGGCGAAGACGTCACACTGCTCGGGCTCCACACCGTCTTCGAACACCACGAAGCCATGACGCCCGTCTCACTCGAGGCCTTTCTCCACGAGTACAAAATCACATTTCCCGTCGGAGTGGACGCCCACGCCGATGGCGAAACCACGCCCGTCACCATGGGGCGCTACCGTCTGCGCGGAACGCCAAGCCTGGTGATCGTCGACCGCGCCGGAAAGCTCCGCGTCAACGCCTTCGGCCACGTCGACGACCTCCCCCTCGGCGCCGCCCTCGCCACGGTGGCGCTC
>VXRG01000179.1 GCA_009838625.1 Caldilineaceae bacterium SB0664_bin_27 | reverse complement strand
GTAGTGCGGGGGCGACCCCGTGTGAGAGTAGACCGCTGCCAACCTCCTCTTTCTTTTCCACTCCACCGATGAAAGCTACTCTGGACAACCTGCTGCTTTGTGTTACAATGTGCGCAGACACCAATCTGGCCCCCGTCTGCGATCGATTTCATGGATGATAACCCTCCAGAACCCGGTTCATTACCATCCTTATCCCCGAACAGATTTGACGTCCCTCTTGCGCTCCACCACGTAACCGACGCTTTTACCGCCATGGCAGCATGCCACCGGCGCAATTCGCGCGCGCCTTCGTCTCTCTTACGACTGGAGCATCCTGTATGACCGTTGCCGCCGTCATCTTGGCCGCCGGGTACGGCACCCGCATGAAATCAAAGTTGCCCAAATCTTTGCATCCCCTCGCTGGCCGGCCTCTAATAGAGTGGTCTCTTCGAGCGGTTGAAGGGCTTTCTGATCTACGGCCGGTCGTTGTCGTCGGCCATGCAAAGGAACAGGTGCAGGAGCGCCTCGGCAACCGCGTCGATTATTGCGTACAGAAGGAGCTCTTAGGCACAGGGCATGCCCTCATGCAGGCAAAGGAAAACCTGTCTCAACGTGCTGACAAGGTCTTGGTTATCTATGCTGATATGCCCCTTTTGCGCTCAGAAACGCTCGAAAGGTTGACACAAATTCGTGCTGGTAGCACCCATCGGCAGCAATCTCAGTCTGCGCTGTCCCTTTTGACGGTCGAACGGAAGGATTCCCAGGGGTTCGGTAGGGTCGTGCGCAATGAAAACGGGTCAATCCGCCAAATCGTGGAAGAGGCGGATTGCACGCTTGAACAGCTTGCGATTCGCGAGCTGAATCCCGGCATCTACTGCTTTGACGCCCAATGGCTCTGGGAAAACGTCTCTTTGCTAACGCCAAGCACCACCGGGGAATATTATCTGACCGACATGATTGGTATCGCCGTTGAACAGGGCCAGGATGTCGAGACCGCTCCAGCCTCGCCCGACGAGACTCTCGGCATCAACGATCGCAGCCAGCTGGCCGTCGCCGCCGAAACGCTGCGCCAGCGCATCAACACCGAGCATATGCTCTCCGGCGTGACTATCGTCGATCCCGCTTCCACATATATCGACGCGGACGTGACAATCGACCAGGACTCGACTATCCTCCCGGGGACCCATCTGCAGGGCAGTACCACCGTTGGCGTCGGCTGCCTCATCGGCCCAAATAGCAGCATCGTCGACAGCACAATCGGAGATGGCTGCCGGGTGGAATACAGTGTCATCGAGCAGGCCAGAATGGACCGCGGCAGCGAAGTCGGCCCCTTCGGCCACCTGCGGCCCGGCGCCCATTTGGGTGAAGACGTACACATGGGCAACTTCGGCGAAGTGAAAAACAGCCGCCTCGGCAAAGGCGTCAAGATGGGTCATTTCAGCTACATCGGGGATGCCACCGTTGGCGACAATGCAAATATCGGCGCCGGCACCATTACCTGTAACTTCGATGGCGTCTCAAAAAACCGCACAACTATCGGCGATGACGTCTTCCTCGGCAGCGATACGCTCCTCGTCGCGCCCGTTTCACTTGGCGCACGCGCACGGACCGGCGCAGGCTCTGTCGTAACCCGCGATGTGGAGGAGGAGGCACTGGTCTACGGCGTGCCCGCCCGGCGCCCCCGTGCCGGCGAAACTTCCAGGCAGGCTGAGTCGAATGAGTAGCGCGGTTGAGACTGACGAAAAGGTAGAGTGACACACCAGTATGTCGGGTCGATTCTTTCCGTCATACTGCCTGCGCAAGGTGCGGCGCGGCGCAAGGCAACCTAGAAAAAGGAGTCTCCAGTGGAACCTGCATGGCTGATCGCGGCACAACTGCTGCCACTATTGACGATTGGCTTTGTCTCTGTTGCCGAAGTATCCCTCTCGGCCGCATCGAGAAGCCGTATGCGAGAGCTTCTCGCCAGCGGCAACCAGCGGGCAAAGCTGATCGATCAAATGCTCTCCGACCCGGCCCGCTTTCTCTCCACACTCCTGATCCTCAAAAGCCTGGCCTACATTGCTGCGAGCTCGATGGCCGTCTGCGTGGCTATGACCCTGCAGTGGTCCAACGTCGGGGTCAGCGCCGCCGTGGGGCTGGTCTGGCTCCTCCTTCTCGCTGTTCAGGTCATCAGCCGGGGTTGGGCTCTGCGCCAGCCGGACACGGTCGCTCTCGCCATCGCCCGTGTAGTCGACTTCGTCGCTGCAATTCTTGCTCCCTTATCCTTTCTGCTTCGCCGCCTGGCTGCCTACGCCCGCGGCGACGCAGACGAAGTGACCCCTGAAAGCGTATTTCTGAGTGAGGACGGCCTCCGCTTCCTCATCCACGTGGGCGAAGGCGAGGGTGTGATCGAAGAAGACGAAAAGCAGATGATCGCCGGTATCTTTGAATTCGGTGAAACGACCGTGCGCGAAATCATGGTGCCGCGGCTCGACATGGTGGCCGTCGAAGTGAGTTCGCCCCTCCGTGAAGCTCTCGACCTGATTATCGGAAACGGACACAGCCGCATTCCTGTCTATGAAGACAGTATAGATCATCTGCTCGGCGTACTTTATGCCAAAGACCTTCTCCTCTGCCTGCGCGATGGAAGCCAGGACATCTCCATCCGCCAACTGCTGCGCCAAGCCTATTTCGTGCCCCAAAGCAAGAAACTGGATGAGTTGTTCGAGGAAATGCAGGCCCACCGCATCCATATGGCCTTGGCTGTGGACGAATACGGCGGTACAGCCGGCCTCGTTACGATCGAAGACTTGCTGGAGGAGATCGTTGGCGAAATCCAGGACGAGTACGATTCCGAAGAGCCCCAGTTGAAAAAGCTGGCGCCCGAGATCTACATCTTCAACGCGCGTTACGATATCGATGAAGTGTCCCGGCTTATCGACGTCGATCTGTCCGCCGGCCCCGAGAATATCGATACATTGGGCGGTTTTATCTACAGCCAGCTTGGGCGCGTACCCGAGCAGGGCGAAAGCATTCAGTTCCATGACTGGCGGTTCACCGTGATGTCCGTCGATTCCCGCCGTATCGAACAGGTGCGCGTTGAACCGCTCCACAGTTCAGAGAACGAAGTGCAGACCCTTAGTCAGCCCGACGTCGAAGAGCAGACCGAGGATTCGACAGGCTCAGGTTACCTTCAGTCGGCCGCCTGAAAATATGGTATACGCTCCCTGGCCGGAAGAACTGGGCAGAAAAAGGACGGTATCGTGACCCCGACGGTATCCCCGCAACAGCTGGTTGCAGCGGCACAGTCCGCTCGCAAACAGGCCTATGCGCCCTACAGCAACTACTTCGTCGGCGCTGCCGTATTAACGGTAGACGGTGAAATCATACCGGGATGTAACGTCGAGAACGCCTCCTATGGAGGCACGATCTGCGCCGAACGAGTCGCGCTCACGTCAGCCATAGCCCAGGGAAAAAGAGAATTCAGTGCGATAGCCGTTGTTACGGTGGACGGCGGCTCGCCCTGCGGCTTCTGTCGCCAGGTCATGACCGAACTTGGGGCAGAAATGGATGTCTACATAAGTGATGCAGCCGGCAACTTCCGCATCACGACCGTGCGCGCGTTGCTGCCCGATGCCTTCGGCGGTTGACGACGGTCGCAACCTGTCCCCACCAACTCTTTTTCGCCCCATCTAACATGCGGACGAACACGTGGCACCCCAAGTAGGGAGCCACGGATCCAGCACTGAGTCCGAAAAGGAAGTAAACCAGTATACTTCTGAGACTACCCGGCAGTGTCCTCCTGCAAGCATTGGATAGTAGTGATCTGGAGGATCCCAATCCCACCCAGCGAGCGAAACACCGATGAAGAACTACTGCAAAGCGGCGATCGGACTGTTGGCACTGTTAGCCGTTGCCGCCTGTGCGCCGCTTCCAGAGCCAGCCCAGCTTACTGTAACGGCGGCCGTTGCTTTGCCGACCGCCGCCACCCTTAACGCTGAAGCAAGCACGCCGACCGCTGCGCCCGCAACCCCTACCCCAACACCGCCACCGTCGATAAACGTGGCCTCCTCAGCTGAGGTTATTCCTTCGTCGGGGCAAGAGTCCGCGCACTTGGCGGTCGACGGCGATCTCGACTCACTCTGGAATTCGGGACGCGTTCCCCTGGGATGGTTTCGGGTTGCACTTGATGGCCTATACCTCGTTAATCGAGTCGAGTTGATCATCGCGCAGACTCCTCCCGGTCCCACTATGCATGAGCTCTGGCTGGGGGACGGTTCGGGCACGCGCTCACTGTACGAGCGGCTCGTAAATGAGAAAACGGAGGATGGACAGACCCTCGCCGTAACAATTGAGCCGCCCCGTAGCATAAACGAAGTGATGGTTCGGACCGTGAGCAGCCCCAGCTGGGTCGCATGGCGTGAAGTGCGTGTGTTCGGCGTTCCTGCGGACAGCGCTCCACCGCCACCCCTCACACTCACCGAAATCGTCTCCGGACTGAATCTTCCCGTACAGCTTGCCCACGCCGGCGATGGCAGCGGCCGACTATTTGTGGTTGAGCAAGCGGGCAGCATACGTATCATCAGGAACACCGGGCTCCCAGACGCCGCGCCCGCGTGGTCTGTCCTCGAAACTCCCTTCCTGGATATCACGACGCGGGTCAGTTGCTGCGGCGAAAGGGGCCTGCTTGACGTCGCCTTTCCGCCCGGCTATGACGCCAAACAGCACTTCTATGTGGGTTATACCGACCACGACGGCCACACAGTCATCAGCCGTTTCAAAACCACAGCCGACCCACACATTGCCGATCCGGCCAGCGAGGAGGTTCTCCTCACCATCGAGCAACCGCACAATACGCACAATGGCGGGCGCCTCCTTTTTGGACCGCAAGATGGGTATCTGTACATTGGCAGCGGCGACGGCGGAGGTCCTGCGTTCAACGATCCTGACAACCGAGGGCAGAATCTCAGTTCACTCTTGGGCAAAATACTCCGCATCGACGTCGAGTCGGGTGTCACGCCATACGCCGTTCCCCACACCAACCCTTTCACGGACGTTGAAGGCTCCCATGAGGAGATCTGGGCCTATGGCCTGCGCAATCCATGGGGATTCGCATTCGACAAGCAAACAGGCGATCTCTATATCCCCGACGTAGGCAATATCACAATCGAAGAGTTGAACTACCAGCCGGCAAACAGCGCCGGCGGCGAAAACTACGGTTGGCGCATTACAGAAGGCAGCATCTGCTTTGAGCAATGGGGTTGCGTTAAGGGCGAACCCTGTGAAGTCGAACACTGGATATGCAGCGCGGAAGGCCAGACTTCGCCGGTAACCGAATACAACCACGACGTGGGGTGCGCAATCGTAGGGGGCGCCGTCTATCGTGGGCCGGGACTGCCCCAGCTCCAGGGCGTTTTCCTCTTCGCCGATTTCTGTCGCGGGCAGATCTGGGGTCTCAGAGGAAACTCCCAGGACAAATGGCAAAGCCTTTTGCTTCTTAATTCCTCCCTTCCCATCAGCGCCATCGGCGAAGACCAGGAAGGCAACGTCTACGTCATCGGCTATCAGAATGGCGTTATTTCGATGATTACAGAAGAGAAGCAGGAGAACGAATGAACTCTTCTGATCGTTTAGGAGCAACCCCTGTATCCTGAGTCTGTCCTGTTGGGACGCGGGGTTTCTTTCTGGGCCGCGACAACTTGCTACGCATCGATCGGGACATGGTCTATTTCAGACAAAGTGCAGCTGCAGAGCGTCTTCCCCGTGGATCAACTCCATCTGCGATGCGCCCAGATAAACTGTAAAGTAAGGATGCTCGAACTGTTTGAAGCCGCAAATCGCCTCTTCCCTACCGTAAACGCACAGCGGTCCCGTCCACCCAAACGATAGCGTTTCATCACGCATGGTTGCGAATTTGACGGCCAACGGTGTGAATTCCACTTTGAGAGCCAGCGCTCTTGCCTGAAAGTTGGCAAAATCCCCGTCCTCAGCCCGGCGCCCAAGTTGGCACAGCCAATGGACTTGCCGCGATCCTCCAGCACTCCCCGGATCGTTGACTTTAATTTCCCGCTCTGTTATTTTCTTACCATGAATGTTCCGGCGCTGATGGCAACCTACCAGTTGCGTCAACGAGAATACCTGCTTCGCATTACGCGGGCCATGACCTCGCGACTCGATCTGCCGAGCCTCCTGCGCCTGATCCTCGAAAGCGCGGCCGAAATGCTGGCAGCGCCCGCAGGTGTCATCGTCCTCGATGACGAAACGGCAGTCGTGCCCCTGGTAGACGGACGCAGCACCGTGGAGAAAGACGAACCGTTCCGTATCCGTGCGTCCTATGGAATTCCACGACAACTCCTGCCCGCCTTTCGTCCCCTCCTCAAAATCGCCTCGCAGTCCTGGCCGCCATCCGAAGAGCGACTGGCCCAAGGGGAATCGAACCATCAGGCAATGGTCGGTGAATGGGATGCTGGCCGGGCCATCGCGGCCGAATTCTCACTGGGCGATAGCTACCAGCAGGAAATCGAACGCCGCGTTCGCGAGGTCGAGTTGGCGCTGGGAAAAAAGCTAGGGCAGGTGATCGGTCTGCCGCTCCTCTTTGAAGAAGACCTCCTCGGTGTAATCTATCTCTTCCGCGGCGACTCCGCCTTTTCTCCGCTGGACTGGCAATTCCTGCAAGGGTTCGCCGACCAGGCCGCGATCGCCGTGCGCAACGCCCGCCTCTACCAGCAACTGGCGACCGAGCGCAGCCGGCTGTCGATGATTGTTCAGAACAGCGTCAACGGCATGATGATCCTGGCGCCCAACAAGCGGGTGGAAGTGATCAACGAGCCCCTCTCCTCAATGACGGGGATTGCCCTTAACGAGGCAATTGGGCAACCCTGCGAAAAGGTTCTGCCTCTACTGAATCTGCAAGGAGAAGATCTGTTCAGCGCCGAATACGACCTGATGTCGTTACCCGAAAGCGGCGCCCAGTGCGAAGGGGACATCGTCCTGCCGGAAGGGGGCCAGATCTCGGTCTCCGTGACATTCATGCCCGTTAAGGATGAGCGCAAACGGCTCGTGAATATCATCGCCAGTGTGCTGGACATTACACGCTTTCGCGAAGAAGAGGAGATGAAATCCACCTTTACCTCAATCATCAGCCACGAACTGAAGACGCCCGTGGCCCTGATCAAGGGATATGCGCAAACGCTAGCCCGGCCCGACGCCGCCTGGGATGCCGAGACAGCCCGGCAAAGCCTGGAAGTGATCGAAGAGGAAGCCGACCGGCTGGAAGCGCTCATCAACAGCCTGCTCGA
Source organism: Caldilineaceae bacterium SB0664_bin_27 (assembly GCA_009838625.1). Classification (GTDB taxonomy): domain Bacteria; phylum Chloroflexota; class Anaerolineae; order Caldilineales; family Caldilineaceae; genus Bin5. The sequence continues at coordinate 7,949 of VXRG01000179.1, read as the reverse complement.
CGTCAGCCGCATACAGGCCGGCGGCCTGCGGCTCGAGCGCTCCGATGTACAGCTGCGGAGGCTCCTCAAGCGTGTTGCACAGGACTACCGCACACAGACCGACACCCATGAAATCGCACTCGATCTGCCTCCCGACCTGCCCGTCATCTACGGCGACGAAGAACGTCTGCGCCTGGTTTTCACCAATCTTCTCAGCAACGCCATCAAATACTCACCCGACGGCGGTGTGATTCGCATCGGTGGTTGGCACGAGGAGCCGCAAGAGAAAGACGCGTCCGGCCGGCTCGTGTTCTATGTCGCCGACGAGGGAATCGGCATTCCGGCAAGGGAACTCCCGAATATTTTCGAACGGTACTACCGCGTGGACAGCGGGCTCCGCCGGGGAACGGCCGGCGTCGGCCTCGGTCTATTTCTCAGCAAGGCAATTGTCGAGGCCCATCAAGGGGAAATCTGGGTCCGAAGCGACGTGAACAAAGGCACAACCGTCTTCGTTGCCCTGCCTGTGGAAGAGATCGAAACCACATAACCCTGCGGCCCAATTGCCGGTGTTTGTGGCAAAGTCTAATGCGTCTGCGCAGGTAAGGCGCGTACAAAGAGATTCGGTTATGCAACTCATTCTGGAAAGACGATTGAGCCGCCCCCGCCACGTTGAGTTCCTGTTTCCGCTGATTGCTCTCGGTCTGGCGCTCATCTTCAGTGGCATTCTACTGTGGATATTCGGCGCAAATCCCTTCAAAACCTATGCGGCCATGGCAACAGGCGCGTTCGGCCAGCGCTACCACATAAGCGAAACGCTCTTGCGCGCTATCCCCCTTATGCTTACAGGTCTGGCCGTCGGCATTGCCTTTCGCATGCTTTTCTGGAACATCGGCGCCGAAGGCCAGTTTGTGTGGGGAGTCATAGCCGCCACCTGGGTCGCCCTTTTCCTGCCGGAACTGATTGGCGGGATGCCGAAATGGGCATTCCTGCCAGCCATGATCGTGGCCGCCTTTGCGGCCGGCGCCATCTGGGGATTGATCCCGGCCTTCCTTAAAACTGTTTTAGGGGTCAACGAGATCATAACTACGCTTATGTTCAACTATGTGGCTCTGCTGTGGATGCAATACCTCTATACCGGGTCCTGGAAAGATCCCGAGGGCTTCGGCTTTCCCGGCAGCGCCCAATTCCCCGAGCACGCCTGGCTGCCTCGCCTACCGGTAGACCTGGGCCGCGTCCATTACGGATTGGTGATGGCGGTCCTGGCCGCGTTCCTGCTCTGGCTCGTCCTCGACCGGACCAAATGGGGGCTTGAGATCAAAGTTATTGGCAAGAACCCGCAAGCCGCCCGCTACGCAGGAATGAATATTGCCCGCAACGTACTTCTGGTCATGTGCGTAAGCGGTGGAATAGCGGGACTCGCCGGATTCAGCCAGGTGGCCGGCGTCGCCCACCGACTCCAGAATGGGATCGCAGTCGGCGATGGTTTTACCGCCATTATTGTGGCCTGGTTGGCAAAACTGAACCCCTGGGCCATTCTGCTCGTCAGCATACTTCTGGCCGGACTCAGCACCGGGGGAGATCAGTTGCAGATTACCATGGGGCTGCCGGCGGCCGTTGCAGGCGTGCTCCAGGGTTCGATACTTTTCTTCGTGCTCGGCGCGGACGTCTTTATCAACTACCGGTTACGGGTGATCCGTACCCAGCCCCAGCCCGCTTCGCGTCCCGCACCTGCCTCCGGCGGACCGACGCCGGCGGACTAGATAGAGCGCATACCGTTCGCCGATCGCCCGCGCTTTACTGTTGCACCCTGCGCAGATTCTGACGAAAGACAACAAACACTGGCCGCCCGCCAACACGCATGTGAAGACGTAACAACAATGGAACTCGCCCTTATTATCTCCATCCTGACGGTGACAATTCAGGCCGGCGCCTCTCTTGTCTTTGCCGCAGTCGGTGAAATCTACACCGAGAGGGCAGGCGTTCTCAATCTTGGATTGGAAGGCATTCTGATTATGGGTGCTGTCAGCGCTTTTGCCGTTGGCTTTCACACCGAGAGCCTTTTGCTGGGCACGCTGGCGGCCGTTATCGTCGGCGGCGCACTGGCCTCCATCCATGCCTTCCTGTCCGTCACACTCCGCGCCGATCAGGTTGTCAGCGGCTTGGCCCTCACGCTCTTCGGCATCGGGCTGAGCAGCTTTCTCGGTCAGCGGCTTGGCCCGGAAGGCGCGCCGCTCGTTGGCTTGGTCGGCCCGAAGTTCAACAAAGTCGCGCTCCCCGCTCTCGGCCAGATTCCGCTGCTTGGCCAGGCCATCTTCAACCAGGACCTGCTCGTCTACCTGATGTATCTGACAGTCCCCCTCGCCGCATTCCTGCTCTACCGCACCCGGCTTGGCCTCAACGTGCGCGCGGTCGGCGAAGACCCGGACACCGCCGACGCAATGGGCATTTCGGTCACGCGCACACGCTACTTTGCCACCATCGGCGGGGGCATGCTCATGGGGCTCGGAGGCGCCCATCTGAGCCTCGCCTATACGCCTGGCTGGACCGAGAACCTCACCGGTGGACGCGGCTGGATCGCCATCGCTCTCGTTATCTTCGCCACCTGGGATCCCGCGCGTGCACTGCTCGGAGCCCTCATCTTTGGCGGCGTCAACGCGATTCAGTTTCGGCTGCAGGCGGCAGGAGGAGGTGTCATACCCGCGGCGATGCTGGCGATGATGCCCTATCTTCTGACAGTCGTCGTACTCACTCTCATTACAGTTTACGAAAACGTTAGCCGCCGCCTGGGTGCGCCCGCCGCGCTCGGACTACCCTACATGCGCGGCGAACGTTAGCCTTTCTGATCAAATTAACAATCGGAGCAGACAAATCTTATGAGTAGCCAGGAATTCCGCATTGAGCGTGACAGCTTGGGCGAGGTAAGTGTGCCCAAAGATGCTCTCTACGCTGCACAAACCCAGCGAGCCGTCGACAATTTCCCCATCAGCCCCCTCCGCTTTCCCCGGCAGTTCATCCGCGCAATCGGGCTCATCAAAGGTGCGGCCGCAGCTGTCAATCTCGACCTGGGTCAACTGGATGCCGACACGGCGGCGGCAATTCAGAGCGCCTGCGCCGAAGTCGCCCATGGGGTGCACGACGCCCATTTTCCCCTCGACATCTTCCAGACCGGCTCCGGCACCAGTACAAACATGAATGCCAATGAAGTCATCGCCACCCTGGCATCCCGGATCCTCGGGGGCAGCATCCACCCCAACGATCAGGTCAATATGGGGCAAAGCAGCAACGATGTCATTCCCTCCGCGATTCACCTGAGCGCCTATCTCGCCGTTGCCGAGGAACTCCTGCCGGCTCTGCACCACCTTCAGGAGACGCTTGAAGCCAAAGCCACAGAAGTGGACAAAGTCGTCACGACCGGCCGCACCCACCTGATGGACGCCATGCCTGTCCGCTTGAGTCAGGAATTGGGGGGGTGGAGCAATCAGATCGACAAGGGACAGCGGCGTCTGCGCGATTCGCTGGTGCGGCTGGCAGAACTTGCCCAAGGAGGTACCGCCGTGGGCACCGGCATCAATGCCCATCCTGAGTTCGGTGAGCGCATCGCAACCAAACTGGGTGAGATGACCGGACTACCCTTCAGGACAAGCGAAAGCTACTTTGAGAGCCTGAGCAGCCAGGATGCCGCCGTGGAGTTAAGCGGCCAGCTCAAGACCATCGCGACCTCCCTCATGAAGATAGCAAATGACCTGCGCTGGATGAATAGCGGGCCGATTGCCGGCATCGGTGAGATCGAGTTGCCTGCCCTGCAGCCGGGCAGCAGCATAATGCCGGGCAAAATCAATCCGGTCATCCCGGAGGCGGTCGCCATGGTTGCTGCCCAGGTGACAGGAAACGATCTGACAATCACCATTGGGGGACAGTCGGGCTCCTTTCAACTGAATGTTATGCTCCCCGTCATCGGCTACAACCTGTTGCAAAGCATTTCGATTCTGGCTGGCGCCAGCTGTCTTCTGGCAGACAGAGCCATTGCCGGCTTTACTGTCAATGCAGAGCGGATTGGCCGGCTCGTCGACAGCAATCCGATTCTGGTAACCGCCTTGAATCCGGTTATCGGGTATGAACTGGGCGCGCAGATTGCCAAGACCGCCTATGCGCAAGGGCGCACCCTCAAGGAAGTCGCTCTGGAAATGACCGAACTCAGTGCCGGCGAACTGGATGAGCTGCTCGACCCTCGAAAGTTGACCGAAGGCGGCATTCAGCAGCTCTGATTTTCGATGTTGGGTTACTTATTCCCTTTCTCTACCGTCGCGTCTACCTGATGACCGGGACGAGTTGTAAACAGCTCTAACCCACGTCATTCCGAAAGCCAGCGACACTGAGCATTTGTTGGGGAATAAGAAAAGGTCCGGCACGGGCGCCGGACCTTTTTGTGTTCTGGAAACCTGTTCTGTCTACGGCAGGAAGTAGAATGGGTTGCGCGCGGCGCCGTCCAGTCGGATTTCAAAGTGCAGATGCGGCCCCGTGGAGCGACCGGTATTGCCTACCGTTCCCAACTGCTCACCTTTGGCGACGTTCTCACCCTGGCGCACGTAGACCGAATTCATATGGGCATATAGCGAGACAAAACCGTTGCCATGGTCAATCATGACCATTCTGCCATAGCCGCCATTCCAGCCTAGTGACGCCTTGATCACGTAGCCGCTGTCGGCTGCAACAATCGGCGCGCCTGCCCTGGCTCCCACATCTATCGCTCTGTGACCGTGCCAGAACTGCTGGGTTATGTGACCGCTGACAGGCCAGGCAAAGTTTCCGGAACCTCTGATCGCATTGGCAGGGACCGGTCCTCGATACATTGCCACCTGTCGGGCGACATAGGGCTTGGTACCATTGGGTATGATCAGCTGTCTGCCCCTGGTGATCGGGGAGTTTGCCGACTCCAGATTATTCAGGGGGAATTCAACAATCTCTTCTACGCTTACTTTGTACTTCAACGCCAGGGTCGACAGCGTGTCGCCGGGTCTAACCACATGCATAACGCCGTCTACCGGAGGAATAATCAGCTCCTGCCCAGGCCACATCAGATCCGGATTCGATTCCAGTTTTGGATTGGCCCATAGAATTGTCTCGGGCCTGAGATCGTATCGGGCGGCGATCTTCTGAACATTGTCAGCCGGCTGTACTTCATAGATCTGGATACTGAAAATTTTTGACGAAGCAGCGACCGCAACCGGTTCCCCTTCCGCTCCCTGTTTGCTCGGGGAAGCAACTGCAGGCTCCTCGGAAGTCCGGGTAAAGGGAAGTACCGCGCGCTGCAGTGCATTACCAACTTCGACGATGGGATTGCGCCGGGCCAGCTGTGTGTCAGCAGCGGCACTTTCGACAAGCGGTACGTCCGCTGGAAGAGTGTGCAGCGGGAAATTCCAATCGGGGGGGTCGACCCGTCTGACAAGAATGACAATCGCTGCTACTACCAGGACCGCAAGGTGGCTGGCAAGCCGGATTGGCGCAACCTGCTCACGCAAAAAGCTCTGTATGCTTGAAGACAGATTCCCAAACGAGCCGCCTGCCGCATCGGCGAGCCCGTTCGATCCTTCTTCCAGAGCGGCTTCGGCCGCGCTATCGGAACTTTGATGAAACTGATTCTGTGATGGACTGGGATTCAGTTCTGAAAAACTACTGGAGACGGAGGAGAGGAGGTCTTCCCGATCCGATGCGGGAGGGTCGTTTGATCGGCGGGAATTATGAAAAATGAATTGGCGTTGGTCTACGTGTTGTTTGCTCTTAAGCATACAGTCTGCCCCACACTAGGGATACAGAACAAAAACTGTACCACATTGTACAAAAAGCACAAAGTTCGAATGACTGCGGGGCGGGGGGTGAAGCTATTGGGTCTAGAATATACCACAGCCAGGAGGGAATCGTCTAATTTTCAATCCTATCAACCGGCCCGATCCACCTCAAGGATGCCATTATAGGCACAAATCAGGACCTGTACAAATCGGATTTCGGGTTTCAACCTGGTTTTCACCCTACCAGCGCAGTCTGGTTGGAAAGCGTAGGGAAAACGTAGGATTAGCGTCATTTTTTTGCAATCAAGCCCATTTTGCACTGTCCGTCTCTGCATTTCGGGCGCCGGACCGCCTGCCAGGCCCATTGCCCCAGCAGGGACGAAGTGATCGCCGCAACGATTCACGCTGAACACCGATTCGTCTGCCTATCAACCTACTTGATAAGCGTGTCCAGGAATTCCTGGTTGTCTCGCGTTCGGCTAAGCCGTTCCAGGATAGGCAAGATCGCTTCGTTGCCACCTCCCATGGCGTCGCTCATACGCCGCAAAGTATAGACCTTCGCCAGCACCTCCGGCTCCAGCATCTTCTCTTCAGCTCGCGTGCTGCTCCGTTCAATGTCAATGGCCGGGAAGATGCGCCGTTCCGACGTGCGCCGGTTCAGATGCAGCTCCATATTGCCTGTGCCTTTGAACTCTTCGTAAATGACATCATCCATGCGGCTTCCGGTATCAACAAGACAGGTCGCAACGATGGTCAAGCTGCCCCCCTCCTCCAGATTTCTAGCCGCGCCAAAGAATCTCTTTGGCGGATAGAGCGCCGCCGGATCGATCCCACCCGAAAGCGTGCGGCCCGACGGCGGAACTGTCAAGTTGTAAGCGCGCGTGAGACGGGTAATGCTATCCAAAAGAATAACCACATCGCGGCTGCTTTCCGTCAGACGTTTGGCTCGCTCCAGGGCCATCTCCGCTACCCGTACATGGTTCTGGACCGGTTCGTCAAACGTGCTGCTAATCACCTCCGCTTCCACAGAACGGTCCATATCGGTTACTTCCTCTGGCCGCTCTCCGATCAAAACCACCATCAGGTGCAGGTCCTCATAGTTGCTCGACATGCCGTTGGCAATGCGCTTCAGAATGGTTGTCTTGCCGGCCTTGGGAGGACTGACAATCAGTCCGCGCTGGCCCCTGCCGATCGGGGCCAGCAGATCGATCATGCGGGTAGCCAGTAAACTCGGCTTGGTTTCCAGGTGAATCTGATCGTCCGGAAATATCGGCGTCTGTTTCTCGAACACCGGACGCCGTTTTGCCTCCTCCGGGTCAAGGCCGTTGACCGCTTCAACCTTCAACAAGCCGTAATACTTCTCCGTGTCCTTGGGCGGGCGTACCTGGCCTACAACCAGATCGCCTGTACGCAATCCAAAACGGCGGATCTGACTCTGACTGACGTAAACGTCTTCCGGCCCCGGGAGTAGATGGTCGCTTCGAAGGAAGCCGATGCCGTCCTGCACGATTTCCAGGATTCCACCACCAAAAATATAGCCCTGTTTTTCGGCATTGGCCCGCAGTAACAGAATGATCAGATCATGTTTCTTCAAACGGGTGTAACCGCTAATAGCCAACGAGCGTGCAATTTCTCTCAGCTCATCCAGAGTGCAGTCCTCTAGTTCGGCCATAGTCATACTAAGCGTTTCCATAGTTCGTTCCTTGTCAGGCTCAACAAAAAGTCACTTATTGCTTGCGCAACAGGACAGTTTCATTTGCATACGAGTGAGTGTGCTGAAAGCGCGGGCTGTTAATAGGTTGTGAAGACGATTAGTCTACACAAAGCGATCTTTGGGGATTGTCCGAATTCGGACAGATTTTCTGTGTAAATTGACTTACGCCAGGGTTGGGTAAATGCGAAAGAGGTGCACTCGATGGACAATCAGGCGCGTCTACCGTCTATCGGCGACTGTCATCCGCTCTGCTCGGTCATTCTAAATCGATCATCGCCAATTGCGTAAAGAGCAAGCCGGCTACTTAGCTAAGTTCTGTTTGGATAGTCGAAGCGGACATATAGGGTAGAGGCAGACCTGCAATATCGACAACCAGTATAGCAGCACTTTCAGTATACGTCAACTATGATTATTTCGCGGGTGCAGTCCAGATTTGGGGCGAAGAAGGTCAGATGGGGATTTCATGCCAG